>NZ_JBFUBK010000017.1:0-73499 GCF_056405815.1 Pseudomonas sp. P1_F1_2
GCGCTGCGCGCCCGGCGGATAGCCCAGGTGGTGGCCGAGCTCAGCACTCAGGGCTCGCTCGATCAAAGCCTTCTTGAACGCCGCAGAGGCGTCCTCAATGGCTTCCGCTGTCATCGGTCCATCAGTGAATTGCTCGAGCAGCTCTTTCGGGATTTTCGGCAGCTCTCGCAACGCGGGTTTCTTCTTGGTTGGCATACATGCACCTCTTACTCATGTTATGCCCGAACACAAAATTTCTGACACCCCCCCACACTCCTCAATGAGCGGTTGATCCAATGGGAACATATCGATTCCTCCGGCATCGAGTCTGATCAGATCAAACTCCTCATTGATGTCGAGGGGCTTGAGGGGCTGCCCAGTCTTGGGGGGAGGATTGGTTTGCTAGTGGGTTACAAGGAGTCTGGACTAGTCGACAAAGGTGTCTTTGTCATCACTCAGCGCAGCCCTGTTCTGTATCCCCTTCAGGTGTCGCTCATCGCCATGTCCGCGCCGTTCAGTGAAGCGGATGAAACCGGCTTCAAGCAACGCAGATCAGCCAGTTACGGCCCCATCACGCTCGGTGCGTTGTTTCGTGAACTGACGATGAAGCATGGGTTTTCGCCGCGTGTGGCACCCGAGCTTGAGTCCAAAAGGATTGACCACATCGACCAGTCCAACGAGACGGACATGGGTTTTTTGACGCGGGTCGCGAGCATATATGGGGCGATTACGAAACCGGTGAACGGCTTGTACGTATTGGCAAAGGGCGGCCAGTTGAAATCTATTTCCGGCAAGACCCTGACGGAAGTGGTGCTCTCGGTGACAACGGACAACCGTCCAGGTGATCGGTCATTCACCAGCGCTGTTATCAATGAGAAAAGTCAGTCGAAATACAAAGGGTGTATCGCCACCTGGTGGGATGCGACGGCGGGCATCGAGCGTAAGGTCAAATTGGGGCTTTCACCGTTTCGTATCCTTCGCTTGCGTAGTCAGAATCATGATCAGGCCCTGGCCGTTGCAGAGGGTGAGTTACGGCGACTGGAGCGTGCTGCATTCAATTTGAAAATCAATTGTCCGGGGCACCCGGAATTGAGCGCGGAGGGCGTGATTCGGCTGGATGCCAGTTGGCCACGAATCATGCAAGGTCGTTGGGCGGTCACCAAGCTGACAGCAAGCGGTAGTCGGGAAAAAAGCTATCAGTGCGTTGTTGATGCCAATTGTCTGGACCCTACGCAGTAATGTCCGATATCGGAGGAGAGCTGCCTCGCATCAACCGTCACCTGGATATCGAAAGAGGACTTCAATGACGTTTACCATTCAACAGCTTTTGAGCATCATGCCCAACGCCCGCACCCAAGCGGGCGTTTTCATTTCTGCCCTCAATACAGCCATGTCCCGCTTCAACATCAACACCCCCAAACGCATCGCTGCCTTTCTCGCCCAAGTCGGCCATGAGTCCGGGCAATTGCAATACGTGCGTGAACTCGGCAGTGATCAGTATCTGAGCAAATACGACACCGGCACGTTGGCCGCTCGTTTGGGCAACACCCTCGCGCTTGACGGTGACGGTCAAAAATACCGGGGTCGAGGCCTGATTCAGATCACCGGCCGCGACAACTACCGCCAATGCAGTCTCGGACTGTTCGGCGATGATCGTTTGCTGTTCATCCCAGAGCTGCTGGAAAAGCCCCAATGGGCAGCCGAGTCGGCCGCCTGGTTCTGGGAGCAAAACGGCCTTAACGAACTGGCTGACCGCGACCAGTTCAACAGCATCACCCGGCGCATCAATGGCGGATTGAACGGTCTGCAGGATCGCCTGCAACTGTGGGCGCGGGCGAGGGCGGTGTTATGCCAGCCTTCGGTTTGAATCAACCAACACCGACGATCACGCACTGAATGCGTTGCAGGTTTGTCAGGCCTGTATCAGAGCCCTCATCCCCTCACATTTTGATTGATCCTGCGCCTTGCAAGCGCGATATGCTCGTGTACGGTAGTGCTCATTCCGCTTGCGCTCGCTCAGGAGATGACCGTGAAAGAAATTACCCAACTGGCCGCAGAACTGGGCAGGCGCTTGCAGGTGCTCAATGCTCACGTCACGGCTGCCGAGTCCTGTACCGGTGGCGGTATCTCGGAGGCAATCACTCGTATTCCAGGGAGTTCGGCCTGGTTCGAGGCCGGTTATGTCACCTACTCCAACCGGCAGAAAACCCAGCAATTGAATGTGCCGGTCGAGTTGTTTTCGACGGTGGGGGCGGTCAGTCGGGAGGTGGTCGAGGCGATGGTTCGCGGCGCCCAGGAAAAAAGCCGGGCGCATTTTGCCGTGGCGGTCAGCGGCGTGGCCGGACCGGATGGCGGTTCTGCAAGCAAGCCGGTGGGCACGGTCTGGCTGGCCTGGGGCGTCGGTGAGCAGGTGTTCAGCGAGGTCCAGCACTTCCCTGGAAACCGCGATGAGGTCCGCCGACAAACGGTGAAGGCCGCGCTAGAGGGGCTGCTGCGCCATGCCGCCGCAGAAATCTCAAATCAGGGGTAGGCGATCCTGAATCGCTGTGGAATAATACTGGCTACTTATACAGGTGTTGGCCGTCAGGCCTTATTGATTACGTGAGGACTTTAATGGACGACAACAAGAAGAAAGCCTTGGCTGCGGCCCTGGGTCAGATCGAACGTCAATTCGGCAAGGGTGCCGTAATGCGTATGGGCGATCAGGACCGTCAGGCGATCCCATCCATCTCCACTGGCTCTCTGGGTCTGGACATCGCGCTCGGTATTGGCGGTCTGCCAAAAGGTCGTATCGTTGAAATCTACGGTCCTGAATCCTCCGGTAAAACCACACTGACACTGTCCGTGATCGCCCAGGCTCAAAAAGCTGGCGCGACCTGCGCATTCGTCGATGCCGAACACGCCCTCGACCCTGAGTACGCCGGTAAACTGGGCGTCAACGTCGACGACCTGCTGGTTTCCCAGCCGGACACCGGCGAACAGGCCCTGGAAATCACCGACATGCTGGTGCGTTCCAACGCGGTTGACGTGATCATCGTCGACTCCGTGGCGGCACTGGTGCCAAAGGCAGAAATCGAAGGCGAAATGGGCGACATGCACGTCGGCCTGCAAGCCCGTCTGATGTCCCAGGCGCTGCGTAAAATCACCGGTAACATCAAGAACGCCAACTGCCTGGTGATCTTCATCAACCAGATCCGTATGAAGATCGGCGTGATGTTCGGTAGCCCGGAAACCACCACCGGTGGTAACGCGCTGAAGTTCTACGCTTCGGTTCGTCTGGACATCCGTCGTACTGGCGCGGTGAAAGAAGGTGATGAAGTCGTCGGTAGCGAAACCCGCGTCAAGGTCGTGAAGAACAAAGTGGCTTCGCCGTTCCGTCAGGCCGAGTTCCAGATCCTTTACGGCAAAGGCATCTACCTCAATGGCGAGATGATCGACCTGGGTGTTCTGCACGGTTTCGTTGAGAAATCCGGTGCCTGGTATGCCTATGAAGGCACCAAGATCGGTCAGGGCAAGGCCAACTCGGCCAAGTTCCTGGCGGACAATCCGGAAATCGCCGCGAAGCTCGAGAAGCAGCTGCGTGACAAACTGCTGACCCCGGCGCCGGACGTCAAAGCATCGCCAGTCAAAGAGACTGCTGATGACCTGGCTGACGCTGATATCTGATTGATCCGATGACCGCCGTACTCGATACACTCGTCGCGGTGCGGCGAACCGCAATGGACCTGCTCGCACGACGCGAGCACGGTCGAGTCGAGCTGACGCGTAAACTGCGTCAGCGCGGCGCCCTCCCTGAAATGATCGACACAGCACTCGACCGCTTGACGGAAGAGGGCCTGCTGTCTGAATCCCGTTACCTCGAAAGCTTTGTTTCCTACCGTGCCCGTTCGGGCTATGGCCCTTTGCGTATTCGCGAGGAGTTGAGCCAGCGCGGTCTGCAACGAGTCGATATCGAACTGGCGTTACGCGAGAGTGGTATCAACTGGCAGGAGCAACTGGAGGATACCTGGCGGCGTAAATTTTCCGGGCATCTTCCGATAGACGCTCGGGAGCGTGCCAAGCAGGGGCGCTTCCTGAGTTATCGGGGATACTCCATGGAGATGATCGGTCGCTTGCTCAGTGGCCGGGGAATGGATGATTGATAAAAAATGGCCCGCTATTTCGATAGCGGGCCATTTTTTCTGCCTTACGTCACCTTGGAAGGTTTGCGCGTGAGTTGTTGTGTCTGGGGTTTGGGCTGAGCCCGGTTTTCCGGCAGGTTGATGTAATCCACCAGTTCGCGCAGACGGCCATGATCACGCGCGTTGAAATTGAAGGCCAGTCGCGCCAGGTGGCTGAACTGTGCTTCGTCGTGTTCCTCTTCGTTGTAGGCATGCTGATGAAAACGATCGCTCAGGCACAAGTCGGCAAAGGCCTTCTGCATGTGTTCGAGCGCTTGCTCGCTGAGCCTGTGATTCATGCGAATCACGAACTGACGCTTCAGCCAGCGACTGGAATGGAAGTTGCTGTAGAACTGGTTGATCTGTTCCACCGCCTCTTCGGCGCTGTAGACCAGGCTCACGAGCTTCATGTCGGTCGGCAGGATGTAGCGGTTTTCCTCCAATTGATGGTGAATGAAGTCCAGCGCGCCTTGCCAGAACTTGCCGCCCGGCGCATCCAGCAGTACCACCGGCACCAAAGGGCTTTTACCGGTTTGAATCAATGTCAGTACTTCCAGCGCCTCATCCAGGGTGCCGAAACCACCTGGGCACAGGACTAGCGCATCGGCTTCTTTGACGAAGAACAGCTTGCGGGTAAAAAAGAAGTGGAAGGGCAGCAGATTGGCAGTGCCTTGCACGGTGGGATTGGCATGCTGTTCGAAGGGCAGGGTGATGTTGAATCCCAGGCTGTGCTCCCTGCCGGCCCCTTCGTGAGCGGCCGCCATGATGCCGCCGCCAGCACCCGTGATCACCATCAGGTCGGAGCGCGCCAGCGCCGCCCCCAATTCTCGGGCCAAACCATACAGCGGGTGTTCGATCGGTGTTCGGGCGGAGCCAAACACGGTGACTTTACGCCGCCCCCGGAACTGCTCGAGAACACGAAAGGCGTGCTCCAGTTCGCGCAGGGCTTGAAGGGTGATCTTGGCATTCCAGCGGTTGTGATCTTCCTGGGCCATGCGCAGCACGGTCAGGATCATGTCGCGGTAAATGGGGAGGTTGGGACTGTTGGGTGAAACCAGGTTGAGCTGTTCTTCGACCTTGCTGGTGAGGTCGTGGCCGCTTTCTTCAAAATGACGGCTTAGCAGATCATTCGGTTGGTAAGGCATCAATTTCTCCTTCCATACAGGCTCTGTTTTTCCCTTGGATGAAGGAAACATTCGCACATCAAGACGCGTCGCGGGCGGCCCCTTTCCAGCCCGGAAAAGTGAATGGGAACACTATGAATCTAGACCCTTGCAGAGATTTACGCTGCCTTGATCATTGCGCCGCAAAGTCTTTCCTGGCAATCGCTTATTGACGGTTTGCAAGGTGATTTCACCGCTCGTCTGAACACGAGCCGAGTCTCTGGCGCTCTGATTTACTAAGTTACAGGCGTAACACGACAACTTTGCGTCAAAGGCAGGGCGCGCGGTTCAAGAGATTGAAGGATTTGTTTCGCTCAAGCAGGGCGAGGAGCAGGGAGGCGGGATGTTATGGCCAGAGTCATTCTGGAAATCGATGCGCAACTGTATCGATTACTGAAATCATCTGCCGAGACCCATCATGTGAGTCTCGAAGAGGAGTGCTGTCGGCGCTTAGAGGGAGCCGAACGGCGCTCACGTTACTTGCAGGCGTTATTGGCTGAACTGCGCGCCGAGGATGAACAGCGGCGCGCAAATGCTCGTTGATTACTTTTTCTTCACCGGTGTGGCTTTCGGGCAATCCGATTCCTGGAAGCTTGCGGAGCCGATCGGGCGATTGGACTTCACCTCGGCAAAGTCATAACGCATGATCGCGCCCTTTGCCATCAGCTTGCGGAACCCCGGGTTTCTGCAGACGGACGCGCCAAGCTGGAAGTAAACCGCTTTCGGGTCAGACCGCATCTTTTCGGCGTGGCTGCTCTGCACACTCAGGTGGTTGATCAGTACATTGCCTTCGACAGTGTAGCCCTGATCGAGAATGTCCTCGTTGATCGCCCGTGGCGTGCCGACGCTGCTTTGTGCCGCGACATTTTGCAGCTCTTTGTTGAGGTTCTGCTCTTTCAAGGACGCCGCCTGAGCACTGAAGGACGACGCCAGCAAAATGGCAACGGTGGGAACGATAAGGCGCAGCATGAAACTCTCCTGGTTCAGTGACTGGTGCTTCGACCCGCCACATGACTGTGCGTTCAGTGGCGGCGAATTATAGGGGACGAGCTCCAGACGGTACAGGCTTGCACCGACTGCTCTGGTAAACTGGCGCCACTTTTTGCCCTGCCGAGTGTTTTTCGTGTCGATTTACCTCCCTTGCCGGCGTTGCCTGCGATGAACCCCGCAATTTCTCACTTTGCTGCCAACGCTGTGGCCCGCTTGCGCGATATGCGAGAGGAAGAGGGTATCAAGCCGATTCAGGCCCGAGGCTGGCGGGCAGCGCGTTGCCGTGCCTGCCGCGTGATCGAGAGCCACTGCCTGTGCGCCTGGCGCCCGCAGGTCGAGGCGCGTTCTGGTGTGTGCCTGATCATGACCAACAAGGAAGTGTTCAAACCAAGCAACACGGGTTGGCTGATTGCCGATGTAGTGCGCGACAACCATGCGTTTATCTGGTCGCGCACGGAGGTCGATGAACAACTGTTGGCGTTGCTGGCCGACCCGCAATGGCAGCCGTATCTGGTGTTTCCGGGTGAGTACGTCGAGCCCGAGCGTGTCACCAACAGCGTCGACACGGATAGCTCGAAACGTCCGCTGTTCATTTTGCTGGATGCCACCTGGACAGAGGCCCGGAAGATTTTCCGCAAAAGCCCCTATTTTGACCGGCTTCCGATCTTGAGCCTGCTGCCCGAGAAACTGTCACGGTATCGGTTGCGCRGGTCGACCCGCAGCGAGCATTTGTGCACCGCCGAAGTGGCGGCACTGTGTCTGGATCTGGCCGGTGACACTGACGCTGCATCGGCGCTGGACGCTTATTTCGACGTGTTCAGCCAGCATTACCTGGACGCAAAGCATCAGTTGGACATGAATGTGGCAACGCCGGCTCACGCCGACCTGATGCCGTTCGTGCAAAACACGGCCCCGGTCATCTGCTGATTGTCACCCATACTGCAAAGAACTGTACCGGCCAAGCACCTTGACCACCCCGGCTTCGCTGGGCATGCTTGGCGCCGATTAGGGCGCGGCCAGGTTTGATACGCCGAATTCTTGCGTTAGTTAATAGCTACGTGATTGGCGTTGAACGTGCCCTGTTAGTGCAGCTTCGTGGCTGTGCCTTGAGTTGTTTGAAAAACAGGATCATTTGAAAAATGGCCACATACGAAATCCTGATTGCCGATGATCACCCACTGTTTCGCAGTGCGCTGCATCAGGCCGTGACGCTGGGCCTGGGCCCGGATGTTCGGCTGGTGGAAGTGGCGAGCATTGCCGAGCTGGAAGCCCGCCTGGATGAAAAGTCCGACTGGGATCTGGTGCTGCTGGACCTGAACATGCCCGGCGCCTACGGTTTTTCCGGGCTCGTGCTGTTGCGCGGTCAGTACCCGCAAATTCCGGTGGTGATGGTTTCCGCGCAGGAAGAAGCGTCAATCATGGTCAAGTCCCGTGAGTTCGGCGCCAGTGGGTTCATTCCAAAATCCAGCGACCTGAGTGTCATCCAGAAGGCTGTCCGTGCGGTGCTGGACGGCGACGTATTCTGGCCACCTCAAGCCTTTGAAGCGGTCAGTGTTTCCGATGAGGCCAAAGCGGCCAGCGAAGGCCTTGCGAGCCTGACGCCCCAGCAATTCCGGGTGTTGACCATGGTTTGCGAGGGCTTGCTGAATAAACAGATTGCGTACGAGCTGAGCGTCTCCGAGGCGACGATCAAAGCCCATGTCACGGCGATTTTCCGCAAGCTGAATGTGCGGACCCGCACTCAGGCGGCGTTGCTCTTGCAACAACTTGAGTCAATTTCCAGCCACTAAACTATTACATGTTCACGCTTTTTTGACTTTGCTTGATCTAGCGTTCCCATTCCTACCTGGTCAGTTGCCCATTCTATGTCACCTTTCAAAGGCCAAACCGGCCTCAAACGCATCCTCAATGCCTCCGGTTACTCGCTGGATGGCCTGCGCGCCGCCTTCACCGGTGAAGCGGCCTTTCGGCAACTGGTGTTGCTCAACGTTATCCTGATACCGATTTCGTTCTTCTTGAACGTCAGCCGCGTCGAACAGGCGCTGCTGATCGCCGTCTGCCTGTTGGCGCTGATCGTCGAACTGCTGAACTCGGCGGTGGAAGCCGCCATCGATCGCATTTCCCTCGAACTGCACCCGCTGTCCAAAAACGCCAAGGACATGGGCAGCGCAGCTCAATTCGTGGCGTTGAGCATGATCGCGCTGGTCTGGGCAGTCATCCTGCTTTAAGCGATGTTTGGCAGAACGATCTCGTCGCTGCGCTGAACCCCCTCGGTGAACGCGCGGCACAGCTCGAGGAATTCGCGCATCGCCGACGTCTGATATTTCTGTTTGTGCCAGATGAAATAAAACTGCCGCGCCAGGTCCAGGTCCGGTGTCTCCACGGGCACCAGGCTGCCACGACGGAACGCATCGCGCAGTGCCAGGCGCGAAATGCAACCGATCCCCAATCCCGACTCCACGGCGCGCTTGATCGCTTCGGTGTGTTCCAGTTCGAGCCGGATATTCAGCGCACTGCGATGGTGACGCATGGCCTGGTCAAAGGTCAGCCGTGTGCCAGAGCCTTGTTCTCGCAGAATCCAGGCCTCGTGGGTCAGTTCTTCCATGGTCGCGGTGCCGCGTTTGGCCAGTGGATGCTGAGGCGCGCAAAACACCACCAGTTCATCCTCGACCCAACTCTGCACTTCGATGTCGGGATGACTGCAATCGCCTTCGATTAGACCCAGATCAATTTCATAGTGGGCAACTTGTTGCACGATATTGGCAGTGTTTTGCACGTGCAGCTTCACCTGGCTTTCCGGGTGGCGCTGCATGAAGCTGCCGATCAGCAGGGTGGCCAGGTAATTGCCGATGGTCAGGGTCGCGCCGACCGCCAGGGAGCCGAACCCGGACTTGCCGTTGAGCAGGTCTTCAATTTCCTTGGACTGATCGAGCAATGCCACGGCCTGTGGCAGCAACTGTTTGCCGAGGGCGTTGAGGCTCAAGCGTTTGCCAGCGCGGTCAAACAACTGGCAGCTGGACTGGCGCTCCAGTTCGGTGATCGAGGTGCTCGCCGCCGATTGTGAGAGGTTGAGCAAGCCCGCAGCACGGGATACGCTTTCCTGCTGGGCGACGGCGACGAAAACTTGAAGTTGACGGAGAGTAAATCGCATATCGATATAACCGATAACCCTTATCTTAATAATCCATTTAACAGATATTGTCTCTGCCTTTAGAATGCGATGCAATTGCGCATATCACTGGCGCAGGCAAAATCTCCAGGAGTCCCACGTACATGAGCAACATGAACCACGAGCGTGTCCTCAGTGTTCATCACTGGAACGACACTCTGTTCAGCTTCAAGTGCACCCGCGATCCGGGCCTGCGCTTCGAGAACGGTCAGTTCGTGATGATCGGCCTGCAACAGCCCAACGGCCGCCCGCTTATGCGCGCTTACTCGATTGCCAGCCCGAACTGGGAAGAGCATCTCGAGTTCTTCAGCATCAAGGTGCCTGATGGCCCGCTGACTTCCCAGTTGCAGCATCTGAAGGAAGGCGACGAGATCATCATCAGCAAGAAGCCTACCGGTACCTTGGTGCTGGATGACTTGAAGCCTGGCAAACATTTGTACCTGCTCAGCACCGGTACCGGTCTGGCGCCCTTCATGAGCGTCATCCAGGACCCGGAAACCTACGAGCGTTTCGAAAAAGTGATCCTGTGCCACGGCGTGCGTTACGTCAACGAAGTCGCTTACCGCGAGTTCATCACCGAGCACTTGCCGCAGAACGAGTTCTTCGGTGAGGCGCTGCGTGACAAGTTGATCTACTACCCGACCGTGACCCGCGAGCCGTTCGAGAACGAAGGCCGCCTGACCGACCTGATGCGCAGCGGCAAGCTGTTCAGCGACATCGGCCTGCCACCGATCAACCCGCAGGACGACCGCGCCATGCTGTGCGGTAGCCCGAGCATGCTCGACGAGACCAGCGAAGTGTTGAACAGCTTCGGCCTGAAAGTTTCGCCGCGGATGCGCGAGCCGGGTGACTACCTGATCGAGCGTGCATTCGTCGAGAAGTAAGCAAACGCATCACTAAAAAGCCCCATTGTCCTTGCAGGCAGTGGGGCTTTGTTATGCCCGACGCAATCCCTGTAGGAGCACGGCTTGCCGGCGATGGCGTCCTTGAGTTCGCCATCGCGAGCAAGCTTTGCTCCTACAAGTCAGGTACAGGGATGACTTCGAGAACGCGGATAACCCCGGCTTCGGGGTAATGCCAGCGCACATCCAGGTCCCAGAACTGTGCGCCGTATTCCCGTTCGGGCGTCGGCGTCTGGTAGGCCGGCCGTGGATCTTGGGCCAGGCACTGTTCGATCAGCGCCACCAGGGGCTCTTCAAGGCGCTGAGCATGCGCGTGAGCCTGATGCAGCGCTGCATCCGTCCACTGCACGGGGATCAATTGCGGCGCGGCGCTGGCGATGCTGTTGGAGGCGCTGTCGATGATGTCGGCGTAAGGCACGTAGGGTTTGATGTCGAGAATCGGCGTGCCGTCCAACAGATCGATACCGGATATCCACAGGCGATTGGCTTCGACCTTGTCCAGCTTCACTACGGATTGACCAATGCCATTGGGCCGATGCGTGGCGCGGGTGGCGAACACGCCCATGGATTTGTTGCCGCCCAGACGCGGCGGGCGGACTTTCAGGCGTGGCTTTTCTTCCAGCGCCTGATGGAACACAAACAGCAGCCAAACGTGACTGACCTGTTCCAGGCCCTGCACCGCATCCCCCTGATCAAACGGCGCGACCAGCTCCAGAACACCGCGAGCGGCTGGGGCCAGTTGCGGTTGGCGCGGGATAGCGAACTTCTCCTTGAAGCAGGAGCGCACGAAGCCGATGGGGGAAACGCTGTAGGTCATGGTCTGGGTCGAGGCGGGGTGAGGGTGGGCATGATAACCCGAGCGGCCACGGGATCGTTGGTGCCTGTCAGTCCGCCATCGCGGGCAAGCCACGCTCCCACAGGGTTCTCGGGCGTATACACATTTTGTGTACGGCATAAAACCTGTGGGAGCGTGGCTTGCCCGCGATAGCCGCACTGCCGATCTAGAGGCTAAACCCACCATCCAACGGAATGATATTCCCCGTCATGTACGCCCCCGCCGTGCTCGCCAGGCTGATCGCCAGCGCCGCCATCTCTTCCTCCCGGCCCCAACGCTTCATCGGAATCATCGCGGTATCCTGCGCCAGCGCCTGTTCATCGCTGCCAATATGCTGCGTCATCTTGCTCGGAAAGCGCCCCGGCGCAATCACGTTGACGTTGATGTGCTGGCTCACCAGTTCCCGGGCCAGAATCCGCGACAGTTGGTGTAGGGCAGCCTTGCTCGGGCCGTAGGCATAAGCTTGTTCACCAAAGGAAGAAATCGCGGCCACCGAGCCGATGTTGATAATCCGTGCCGGATTGGCGGCGGAGCCTGCCTTGCGTAACAGTGGCAAGAACTGCTGAATGCAGTTGAACACCGAGGTTACGTTGAGTTGCATGACCTTTTCCCAGCCTTTGACGGGGTAGCTTTCCAGTGGTGCGCCCCAGGTCGTCCCAGCGTTGTTCACCAGGATGTCCAGATGGGTGATCTGTTCACCCAGTCGCGTGGCCAACTGAAGCACGCCTTCTTCGGTGGCCAGGTTGGCCGCAATCGCGTGGCAACGACCGAGCACACTCAATTCATCCGCCGTTTGCTGGCAGGCTTCGGCGTCCCGGGCGCAGACATACACCGTCGCCCCAGCCTCGACGTAAGCCTTGGCGATCATTTTGCCGATACCACGGGTGCCGCCGGTTACAAGGGCGGTGCGACCTTGAAGGGAAAAGTACGGGTGCATGGCAAATCCTGAGCGCTTAAGGGTGACTACACCCTAGTCGTCAGCCGCGTTAAGCGGAGCCACTATTTTTGCCGGGAATGAGGATCTATACAGCGTGGCCTGCAACGGCCTCTGTAGGAGCACAGCTTGCTGGCGATGGCGTTTTGAAGATCGCCATCGCCAGCGAGCTGTGCTCCTACAGGGATGGGCGCTTACTGCGGGCGAACGCGCAGGGTCAGGCCCTTGAGGAAGTTGCGCAGCAACTGGTCGCCACAGGTGCGGTAGTTGGTGTGGCCGAACTTGCGGAACAACGCGCTCAACTCCGGCTTGGACACCGGAAACTCGGCGGCCTTCAGGATCGCGTGCATGTCGTCTTCTTTCAGTTCGAACGCCACGCGCAGTTTCTTGAGGATGATGTTGTTGGTCACCGGCACTTCGATTGGCTGCGGTGGACGGCTTTCGTCCTTGCCGCGCTTGAAGATCACCAGGCCATCAAGGAAGTGCGCCATGACTTCATCCGGGCAACGCACGAAGCCTTCCTCGTCTTCCTCTTTTTTGTCGAGGTAAGTCAACAGGTCTTCCATGGACACGTCCATGCCGCCGAGTTTGATGATCTCGATGACTTTCTTGTCGCTGATGTCCAGCATGTAGCGAACGCTGCGCAGTACGTCGTTATGAATCATGGTGTGCAATCCTGATATTCGGCAGTGGGTACCGCTTCAAACAGCGGTACCGAAATGTGTGGCGGCGCGAGAAGTCTTAGAACTTCTCTTTGCCGGACAGGTAGCGCCATTGCCCCAACGGCACTTTGCCGATGGACACGCCACCTATGCGGATGCGGCGGATGGCAACGACCTTCAAGCCTACGGCCTGGCAGAACAGGGCGATCACGCCCGGTTGCGGGTTCTTCATGGCAAAGCGCAGGCGATTTTCGTTCTGCCAGCTGGCTTTGACGGGCGGCAGCTCCTTGCCTTTGTAGGTCAGACCGTGGTTCAGGCGGTTGAGGCCGTGAGCCACCATGTCGCCTTCAACCTCGACCACATACTCTTGCTCGATCTTGCTGGCATCGGCGGTGAGTTTGCGCAGGATCTTCCAGTCCTGGGTGAACACCAGCAGCCCGCTGGCGTTGGCCTGCAAGTCGGTGCTGGCGGTCAGGCGCAGGAAGTGGCCCTTGAGCGCACGTTTGCTGAAGCGGTGCTCTTCGCTCAGGGTCTCGGCGCTCAGGGTGGCCATGGCGGTGTCCGCGTCCATGCCCACGGGTACGTTCAACAGGATAGTCACCGGTTCCGGTGCGGTGGCCTTGGCCTCTGGGTCGAGTTCGACTTTTTGCGTGTCGACCTTGAACTGCGGCTCGTCGATGACTTCACCGTCCACGGTCACCCAGCCGCCCTCGATGAACAGCTCAGCCTCCCGACGGGAACAGCCGACGAGTTCGATGAGGCGTTTGGAGAGACGAATCGGGTCAGTCATGACAGGGCCGTAACAAAAAAGGGGTGGGCATTGTACCTGCCTGGCGCCGGTTAATCCCGGCTCCATTTCAGTGCTGGGGCTTTTTGTGGGAGCTGGCTTGCCTGCGATGGCATCAGCCGGGTTTAACTGACCTGCCGCGTCGCCTGCATCGCAGGCAAGCCAGCTCCCACATTTGATCTATGTTGTGTCAGCCATTACGCGTCAGTTGTTGCGCCTGGCGCAGGCGCATATGCAACAGCGGATAAGGCTGCTTCATGCCGTCAAACTCGGAGCGACCGATCACCTCGAAGCCTTGTTTGAGGTAAAACCCCAGCGCTTGCGGGTTCTGTTCGTTGACGTCCAGTTCATCGGCATTCAGGTGTTCCATGGCATAGCGTAGCAACTGTTTGCCCAGACCCTGGCCGCGATGCGCCGGATCGATAAAGAGCATTTCGATCTTGCCGGCTGCCACCCCGGCGAACCCGGTGATGCGCTGGCGTGAGTCTTTGGTGCAAATCAGCATCACCGCATCGAGGTAGCGGGTCAGCACCAGATCTTTCAACAACAGGATGTAACTGTCTGGCAGAAAGTCATGGGTGGCGCGTACCGAGGCCTCCCAGACCCGGGTGAGTTCTTTGTAGTCACTCTGTTTCGGTGTGAGGATGACCGAATGATGGCGCATGGCCGGATGCCTTATGTGCGTGGAGGGTGCGAGTCCTTTCTCCCACAAAACGATAGACGTAAAAAAGCCCCGCATCTCGTCAAGAGAGCGGGGCTTTGCGTATTTTTTGCGTTTAGATCTGTTCAGCCCACAAGTCGTATTCGTCAGCGTCGGTCACTTTGCACCAGACTTTGTCGCCTGGCTTGAGGTTGCTGCCGTTATCGATGAACACGTTGCCGTCGATTTCCGGGGCATCGAAGAAGCAGCGGCCAACCGCGCCTTGCTCGTCGACTTCGTCGACCAGCACTTCGATTTCGCGGCCGATGCGCATTTGCAGGCGCGCCGAGCTGATCGCTTGTTGGTGCGCCATGAAGCGGTCCCAACGGTCCTGCTTGACGTCGTCCGGAACGATGTCCAGGTCCAGGTCATTGGCGGGCGCACCTTCAACCGGCGAGTACTGGAAGCAGCCGACGCGGTCGAGCTGAGCTTCGGTCAGCCAGTTCAACAGGTACTGGAAGTCTTCTTCGGTTTCGCCAGGGAAGCCGACGATGAAGGTCGAACGGATGATCAGGTCCGGGCAGATCTCGCGCCAGTTCTTGATGCGCGCCAAGGTCTTGTCTTCGAACGCCGGGCGTTTCATCGACTTCAACACTTTCGGGCTGGCGTGCTGGAACGGGATGTCCAGGTACGGCAGGATTTTGCCGGCGGCCATCAATGGAATCAGCTCGTCGACGTGCGGGTACGGGTAAACGTAGTGCAGGCGAACCCAGACGCCCAGCGTGCTCAGGGCTTCGCAGAGTTCGGTCATGCGGGTTTTCACCGGCGCGCCGTTCCAGAAACCGGTGCGGTACTTGACGTCGACGCCATAGGCACTGGTGTCTTGCGAGATCACCAGCAGCTCTTTGACGCCGGCCTTGACCAGGCGCTGGGCTTCGTCGAGCACGTCACCGACCGGACGGCTGACCAGTTTGCCGCGCATCGAGGGGATGATGCAGAAGCTGCAGCTGTGGTTGCAGCCTTCGGAAATCTTCAGGTAGGCGTAGTGGCGCGGGGTCAGTTTGATCCCTTGTGGCGGCACCAGGTCGATCAACGGGTTGTGGTCCTGGCGCGGCGGCACGACGTCGTGCACGGCGTTGACCACTTGCTCGTACTGCTGCGGACCGGTCACGGCCAGCACGCTCGGGTGCACGTTACGAATGTTGCCTTCTTCAACGCCCATGCAGCCGGTCACGATGACCTTGCCGTTTTCCTTGATGGCTTCGCCGATCACTTCCAGCGATTCTGCCTTGGCCGAGTCGATGAAACCGCAGGTGTTGACCACCACGACGTCAGCGTCCTGATAGGTGGACACAACGTCATAGCCTTCCATGCGCAGCTGGGTAAGGATGCGCTCGGAGTCGACCAGTGCTTTGGGGCAACCCAGGGATACGAAGCCAACCTTTGGATTGGCCGGCGCAGGAGTGGTGGACATGTCTAACCTCGGTATTTGGGACGCCTCCAGCCGAAGACGGCAAGGCGACAGACGGGCGCTTGGTGCGCCTCTGGTCAAAAAGTGCGCAATTCTAGCGATGAGTCGCTCACTTGACCAGCTTTATGCAGGGAAATACGACGAGTGCTGCGCTATGCTTCGCGCCGTTAGGCTTTACCGAATTTTTACAGTCAACAAAACGTCTGTAACGTGAAGTAAAACAGCGCATGCTGCACGACAAAGCAAAGTGCTTCTTTAAAAGAAGCCGGGTCTGGGAATCAGGAGTGGTGGATGGGTCAGGCAAGTAGTCAGGTGGCGGGCGCCGAGCATTCGGCGGCGAAGCCGATCGGCATGCTGGTCGCGGCGGTCGGAGTGGTTTACGGCGATATCGGCACAAGCCCGCTGTACACCCTCAAAGAAGTGTTTTCCGGTGGCTATGGCGTGCCGGTCAACCATGACGGCGTGTTGGGGATTCTGGCGCTGATCTTCTGGTCGCTGATCTGGGTCGTTTCGATCAAGTACATGATGTTTGTCCTGCGTGCCGACAACCAGGGCGAAGGCGGGATCATGGCCTTGACCGCACTGGCCCGACGGGCGGCGGCGGGGCACCCGAAGTTGCGCACCTTGCTGGTGGTCTGCGGGTTGATCGGTGCGGCGC
This sequence comes from Pseudomonas sp. P1_F1_2, assembly GCF_056405815.1. Lineage (NCBI taxonomy): Bacteria > Pseudomonadati > Pseudomonadota > Gammaproteobacteria > Pseudomonadales > Pseudomonadaceae > Pseudomonas > Pseudomonas sp. P1_F1_2. The sequence continues at coordinate 16,351 of NZ_JBFUBK010000017.1, forward strand.
TGTTCTACGGCGACAGCATGATCACTCCGGCGATTTCCGTGCTCTCGGCCATCGAAGGCCTGGGGCTGGCGTTTGATGGCATCGACCATTGGGTGGTGCCGCTGTCGCTGATCGTGCTGGTCGCACTGTTCCTGATCCAAAGCCACGGTACTGCGCGCATCGGCATTCTGTTCGGGCCGATCATGGTCACCTGGTTTGTGGTCCTGGGCGCGCTGGGTGTCTACGGCATCATTCAGCACCCGGAAGTGTTGCAAGCGATGAACCCGGTCTGGGGCGTGCGTTTCTTCACCCAGCATCCGGGCATGGGCGTGGCGATCCTCGGCGCGGTCGTGCTGGCACTGACGGGTGCCGAAGCCCTTTACGCCGACATGGGGCACTTTGGCCGCAAGCCGATTGCCCGTGCCTGGTTCATCCTCGTGCTGCCGGCGCTGGTGCTGAACTATTTCGGTCAGGGGGCACTGCTGCTCGGTGACCCGGAAGCCGCGCGTAACCCGTTCTATCTGTTGGCACCGAGTTGGGCGTTGATCCCGTTGGTGGGCTTGTCGACTCTGGCCACGGTCATTGCGTCCCAAGCGGTCATTTCCGGGGCGTTCTCCCTGACCCGCCAGGCGATCCAGCTCGGTTACATTCCGCGCATGCACATTCGCCACACCTCCAGCGCCGAACAGGGCCAGATCTACATCGGCGCGGTGAACTGGGCGTTGATGGTCGGCGTGGTGCTGTTGGTCTTGGGTTTCGAATCCTCCGGTGCCCTGGCCTCGGCCTACGGCGTGGCGGTGACCGGCACGATGCTGATGACCAGCATCCTGGTGTCGGCGGTGATACTGCTGTTGTGGAAATGGCCTCCTGTTCTCGCGGTGCCTGTGCTGCTCGGCTTTGTGCTGGTGGACGGCGTTTACTTCGCCGCCAACGTGCCGAAAATCATTCAGGGCGGGGCCTTCCCGGTGATCGCCGGTATCGCGCTGTTTGTGCTGATGACCACCTGGAAACGCGGCAAGCAATTGCTGGTGGAGCGTATGGACGAAGGCGGGCTACCTCTGCCGATTTTCATCAGCAGTATCGCCGTGCAACCGCCACATCGCGTGCAAGGCACCGCCGTGTTCCTGACCGCTCGCCCGGACGCCGTGCCACACGCGCTGTTGCACAACCTGCTGCATAACCAGGTGCTGCACGAGCAAGTGGTGCTGCTGACCGTGGTCTACGAAGACATCCCGCGCGTACCGCCGACCCGACGCTTCGAGGTCGATTCCTACGGCGAAGGGTTCTTCCGGGTGATCCTGCATTTTGGCTTCGTCGACGAACCGGACGTGCCGCAAGCGCTGAAACTGTGTCACCTCGATGACCTGGACTTCAGCCCGATGCGCACCACCTACTTCCTCAGCCGCGAGACGGTGATTGCCTCCAAGCTGGAAGGCATGGCCCGTTGGCGAGAGGGGTTGTTTGCCTTCATGTTGAAGAACGCCAATGGCAATTTGCGCTTCTTTAATCTGCCGTTGAACCGGGTGATTGAGCTGGGTACTCAGGTCGAGATGTAAGCCCGAACAAAAAGCCCCCGTTGCCGTGAAGGTGGCGGGGGTTTTTTGTGTCCGAACACATAACTTGAAGACGACGGAAACTCAATGTGGGAGCGGGCTTGCTCGCGAAGGCGGTGTGTCAGTCACTGTATGTATTGACTGATACACCGCCTTCGCGAGCAAGCCCGCTCCCACATTTGATTTGCGGTGTTACGTGCTCTGGGGCAGTTCTTCTTCGGATTCGGTCTTTGTCCGGGCTGGTCGTGGCGTCAGGACTTTCAACACATCATCAATTACGGCCTTACCCATCGCCGTCAGGTAATGCGCGGCCCAGGCGTGGCGGTCGGTGTCTTTTGCGTAGGCGGCATCCTCGGCGAATGATTTGCCGAGGAAGAGGAGATCGGAGGCTTGGGCCAATGCTTCGACGATGGGGACGCCGGCGCGGACGTTGAATAGCGCTTGATCGGAGCAGTAAATGAGGGGGGTGAAGCCGATGGTTTTTAATTCTGAAATCGCGGAAGCATCAATTTTAGTCATGTCTATTCCCTAAGCTTGAGGAGCTGCCACGTTCGTTTCCAAGCGAATGGGTGGCAGCTGTGCGCAGGTTGGAAAACCGGGAGCCTAGGAAACCGGCACGTCCGAAGACGTCCCACGCACAGCCACCATGACACAAGGTTGCAGCCGTGAAGATCTGCGGTCATGTTGGGCACGTTGTTGCTATTCGCTCGTCGGGTTTCCAATCCCGATCGCTGAATGGTCAGCGACGTCCGGAGACTACCCCGTCGAAGAAAAGCGCAACAAGGCATCAAAGTGCCCAAACGTACGATTCGGAGTTTGCCTACAAGGTCTGCGGGCGTCATCCGATATTGCGACACCAGAAGTAAACGAAACTAAACACGGCAAAGTGTTTACACGTCCTTAGGCTCACTTTTTCTCAGGATGAAAAACACCGGATGAGAAATTCGCGTTTTTTGCAGCTTGCTGTATGTCTAATTCAACGCAATACTCTGCGTAGAACTGTGTGTTCAAATTTGCATGATTGTGTAGAGAGGTGAGTATGACGGCATTACTGGAGCGTGCTGACCAAGCGATTTCGGTGACTGCGATGGTCCGGGGGTTCAGTGCGAGGCTAAAGGAGATTTCCAGCCGAGCCACCGAACGACTGGTCATTTTCAAAGACAACCAACCCGCAGCGGTCATTATCAATGTCGATGCGTATCAGGAAATGCTCGACGAGCTTGAGGACCTTCGGATTGAAGTCGCGGCTCGAGAGCGACTGATCGGTTTTGATCAGGCCAAGGCTGTAAGCCACGACGATATGCGGGCGCGGTACGCCAAGAAAGACTAAAGGAGCTATGGATGGTTTGGGGCGTTATCTATCATCCGGAGGTTCAGAAGGATCTGGATCTGCTGGGAGCTGTGGCGGCGAACCGCATTCTTGATGTAATCGAAGAGCGGATTATCAATGGTGAGCCGGACAAGAGCGGCAAGCCCCTAAGAGCCAGTCTTGCAGGCTGCAGACGGATCCGGACAGGCGACACGCGGATCGTATATCGAGTCGACGGCAAGGCCATTCAGGTATTGATCGTCGCAGTCGGGGCCCGGCGTGACGAAGAGGTTTATGACGCCGCAGAGCGTCGCTTATAAGTAGGAAGCCCCCGTTGCCGTGAAGGTAGCGGGGGCTTTTTTGTGCCCGATGATTTTGAATTTACTGACCACCCCTGTGGGAGCGAACTTGCTCGCGATAGCGGTCTGTCAGTCGACATCAATGGTGACTGCTCGTCCGTCATCGCGAGCAAGCTCGCTTGTACACAGGGGGCGGCAGTGTTACTTGCTTTCAGCCAGTTCGTCATCAGATTGGTCTTTGCCCGGGCCGGTCGCGAGGTCAGGATCTATCGAACGGTGTTGACGGCTCGATTTTTCCAATGAAAAAAGTGTCCACGTTTTATGGAATGTGGACACTTGGACTTTCTAGCTTGATGAAGAGTCAAGACATTTTGCTTTTGTGCAAGATGGCCAGCCTGCACCTAAGCAGAAAGCTTTTTAGGACGAGACAGTACATGTAAAAAAGCCCCCGCAACCAAACAGCTGCGGGGGCTTTTTCGTGGCGACGCTCAGATCACTCCTGCGTCGCCGCCTCTTCCTTGGCCTGACGCTTGACGATGATGTCCACCAGGCGCTGGGCCAGCGCCGGGTAGTTCTCGTCGAAGTGGTGGCCGCCAGGCAGTTTGATCGCTTCACCCACGGCGCTCTTGTCGGTGCAGCCGCTTTCGTCGACTTCTTCTTCACCGTAGATGCACACCACTTTTTCCGGTGGCAGCTTGGCCATTTCCGGGCCGGTGGCGGCTTCTTTGCCGGCGTTGCCGAGCCAGCCTTCGACTTCGATTTCGAAGCTGCCGGTGCGGGCGAAGGCCAAGAGGATGATGGCGTCGACGCGTTGCTGTTCCGATTCGGCCAGGCGGTTGTAGATTGCCGGCAGCACATCAGCGCCGAACGAATAACCGGTCAGGATGAAGCGTTTGGTGCCCCATTTCTGCCGGTAGTGCTGCATCAGTTCAGCCAGGTCCAGGGCGCTTTGCTCCGGGCTCTTGTGTTGCCAGTAGTAGCGCAGGGTATCGATGCCGACCACCGGGTAACCGATCTTGGCCATTTCGCCCGCGACATCACGGTCCAGGTCGCGCCAACCGCCGTCACCGGAGAGGAACAGGGTGACGGTGTCCTTGGCTTGACCGGCTGGCACTTCGACCACTGGAATTTGCAGGCCGCCGGCGGCTTTGTCGCCACCCACGAGGATTTTGCGCAGTTCGTTGTTCAGCACTTGCGGCAGGTTGATGTCGTAGTCGCTGATGCTGGTTTCGGCGTTGGGTTGGTCGCGCACGAAGCCGGCACTGGTGTCGTCCGGGTTATCGTTCCACGCCACCAGCCAGTGGCCATGGGCAGCACTTTTTGGCAGCAGGTGCGTGCAGCCTGGTTTTTCCAGCGCCAGGTCGACGGAAACGGCCTGGGCCAGGTCATTCTTCTGCTCGGACAACCAGCGCCAGGCCAGCACGGCGCCAGGGCCGATGCCGCTGACCAGGGTTGCCGGGCCTTTGAGTTCGCGCAGGCCCGATTGCAGGGCGCGGCTTTGCAGCAGGCAGTCTTTAGGCAGGATCACTTGAACAATCTGCGCCGAACCGGAACGGCTCAGGGTCATCAGTTGTTGGTCGCTGAGCTTCTGGTCTTCATTGACCGCTACCAGCACCTGAGCCTTCGGCGTGGTGCCGGGAATCACGCGGGTCATCGCCGCGCCATTGGCGGGCGTCAGCTGTTCGAGCGTCGGTGCCGGTGCCGGGCGTTTCAGGTACCAGTAGCCGCCACCGACAATCAGGGCCAGCACTACCAGTGTGGCCAGTACGTACCGCAAGGAGCGTTGAATCATCAGCGTTTCACCAATCCAGTCAAGCCGCCCGCAATCAGGGCAGCAGTATCGGCCAGGGCAACCAGCGGATCGAGTCCGGCGGGCACGGCCATATAACGGGGTTCCCAGTCAGGCTGGAACTTGTCTTTGAAGCGGCGCAAGCCTTGGAAGTTGTAGAGCTGCTCACCACGGCGGAATACCATCGAGCCCAGACGCTGGGTCAGGGGGGCGCCACGACGGGGTTGCAACCCCGACAACGGCACCATGCCCAGGCTGAAACGCGCGTATCCATGATTTTTATAATGTTGTATCAGGCCGACCATCATGAACTCCATGGTCAGCTTGGGGGCGTCCGGGTGCGCGCGCATCAGGTCGAGACTGGCCAGGTCATGGCCGTATGTTTCGAGAAGGTTGGCGAACGCGACCGGGCGACCTTCAAAACGGATCACCGCAATGCGGAAGTGCTTGAGGTAATCATCACTGAAGCGACCCAGGGAGAAGCCTTTCTCGCGGACATTCTTACCGGTCAGCCAGGCATCGGAAATCACCTTGAGCTCATCCATCGGCGCCTGGCCCGGCTCATGGATTTCCAGTGACAGACCATCACGAGTGCCACGGTTCCAGGTGTAGCGCAGGTCTTTCATCTCTTTGCCCTTGGCTTCGAGATCAAAGCGATGCAGATCGACCCGGGCTTCTTCGCCGAGCTTGATCGCAGTCAAGCCTATGTCCATGTAGTACGGCAGGTTCTCGGCACGCACTTGATAGAACACAGGACGGGCGTGATGGACGTCGCAGAGGTCGCGGAACTGCCAGATCATTTCCGCCCGTTGTTGCGTCGGGCCGATTGGGTCGTACAACGCCACCAGGCTGCGCCCACGGCGTGCGTACATCAGAAACGCCTCGTCGTTAGGGTGGAACAGCAGCGCCTTGTCACCGGTCAAGGCCAGGCCCCCATCCGGCTGGGCGGACGCCATGAGGATCTTGTGCGCGCGCTCCAGTTCATCGGGCGCCGGCAAATGGATGACCGGGCGGGCGGTGCGCAGCAACCATGTCAGCGATACCACCACCAGCAACACTGCGGCGCCCAGCAACGAGCGCAAGCCACGCGGCGCATCGGCATCAAGGGTGAACTGCCACCAGAGTTGATGGCTGTACGGAACGTCTTGATACGCAAACAGCAGCAACCAGATCGAGGCACCCAGAACGCACAGGCTAGACACCAGATACAGCGGCGAAAACGGCAGTTCGGTGAGGCGGCTCGGGCGATAGAACGAGCGGCGGAATACCCCCAGCAGGCTGGCAATGAGGGTCATCAGGCAGGCTTCTTCCCAGTCAAACCCCTTGAGCAGCGAGAGCAGGGCGCCGACCAGCAGCAAAATGGTGGTCAGCATCCAGGCCGCAGACAGGCGCCGACGCAGCCCTTGAGCCAGCAGCAGGCACAGCACGCCGATCAGGCTGGCACCGAAGTGCGAGGCATCGACCAGTCGATGCGGGATCAGAAAGCCGATGTGTTCCAGGCGGGTGTCGATTTCCGGGGTCACGCCGGAAAACAGCAACACCACACCGGAAAGAAACACCAGTACCGCCAGAATCGGTGCCGCTAGGCCGGACGCCGCGCGCAGGGACTGGCGCGTCTGAAACAGGCGCTGGCCTTCGTTGATAAGCAAGAATACGCAGGCCACCAGCAAGGGCAAAATCACATAAATCAGCCGATACAACAGCAGGGCGGCCGCCAGTGGTGCGGCGCCGAGGGTGTCGGCGAACGCGGCCAGCAGGATCGCTTCGAAAACACCGACGCCGCCCGGCACGTGGCTGAGCACGCCTGCGGCCAATGCCAGCAAGTACACCAGCAGGAAGGCGCCGAAGGGCGGTGCCTCTGGCAGCAACAGATAAAGCACGGTCGCGGCGGCAGCCACGTCCAGGGCGGTAATGATCAGTTGCAGGAAAGTCAGGCGGCGCCCGGGCAGGCGCAAGGTGCGGCGGCCGACTTTGACCAACAGGTTGTCCGACGAAGGTTGATCCGGCAGGCGACGGCGGTAGATGCCGATGGCCAGCACGCTGAAGAGCAGCAGAACCGCCGCGGCGATCGCGCCGAGCAATGTTTCGGATAGACCCAGGGCTGCAGAGGCGGCAGGCAGGTCGCTGAGGGTTGCCAGCGCGGCCAGTGGCGGCAGGGCGCACCCGAGCGACAGGCTGGCAAACAGTGTCATGTGGGCGACTTCAGAAGCCCCCAGGCCATGACGTGCATATAAGCGGTAACGAACCGAGCCCCCCGAGAGCATCGACAGGCCAATGGCGTTACCGATGGCGAATGCAGTGAAACCGCCGAGTGCCAGAATTCGCGGCGCCAGCGTCACCCCCGCATAGCGGCTGGCCGACCACTCGTAACCCAGCAATATGATGAAACCAACGACGGTCGCACCCAATGCGCCCAGCAACGCCGGTTTCGGTACTTCCAGGATCGAGTCGTGCAAAGCGTACAGATCAAGTTCGCTCAACAGGTGGCGGCAGGCAATCAGCGCGATCGCGAACAGCAGCAGAGTAACCGCCAGGCCAATGGGCTGACGATACTTGCTGACCAGATCAAGCAGGTGCAAACGCCCGGCCTTGATCGGTTGTGTCGCTGTGACGGTGTCCTGTGGATCAGACGAGTTGGCGCGCATCAATCACCTCTTGGATTGTGCGCGACAGGATGGAGGTATCGAGCCAAGTTACCAATCCCTGTAGAAAAAAATAATCACGAATATTAACGCCTCTCACCGGGTTCCGGCGATGGCGCATCATGCGTCGTAGAGGGGCTGCCTGCGTTCCAGCATAGTCTGAACTGGGCAGTTTGATGATCCCCGACGCTTCACGACACTGTGACAGATCATTGTTGCGAAAGGACTTTTTCGGCGGATACAAAAAAGGCCACTCTTTCGAGTAGCCTTTTTTGATGTTTGGTTGCGGGAGCCGGATTTGAACCGACGACCTTCGGGTTATGAGCCCGACGAGCTACCAGACTGCTCCATCCCGCGTCTGTGTGGCGGCATTCTACAGGCGAACGGCGAGGTGTCAACCGTTAATCCCAAGAAGGGTTAAATAAGTATAGAAGAGCGGCGAACGGTCGCAGGGGAGAGCTAAGTTTCGGAATCAGAACGATTTCTCATTTTGGGCAGCATCAGCCTAAATGTCCCTACATTCGCCCTGACTACCGCTAGGAGTACAAAACGAGCAGGCACAAAAAAGGCCACTCTTTCGAGTAGCCTTTTTTGATGTTTGGTTGCGGGAGCCGGATTTGAACCGACGACCTTCGGGTTATGAGCCCGACGAGCTACCAGACTGCTCCATCCCGCGTCTGTGTGTCGGCATTCTACAGAGGATCGCCGGGGTGTCAACCTGCAATTCCGGAAAAACCTCTTCCTGTTCAACCGCTTAGCTTGTAATTGGGGTTGGGCGATCGTCTGTAAGGCAGGCGTGGCAAGGCTTTCAGCTCTATTGGCGGGTTGCGTTCGATTGATAAAATAAATGCAAAGCGCACTTTCCTACGCATGGAAAAGAACATTCAGACTACTGGTGCTATATACAGGTGTCAGTGAGATACTGCTTATCCGACTGGCCAACGTCCCATTTCTTCGTCATGAACGCCGCTTTTATATGACTCAGCGAAAAATCATCCACGTCGATTGTGACTGCTTCTATGCCGCCATCGAGATGCGTGACGACCCGCGCCTGGCCGGTAAACCGTTGGCAGTGGGTGGTTCGGCGGATCGGCGGGGAGTCATCGCGACCTGTAACTATGAAGCGCGGGCCTATGGCGTACGTTCGGCCATGTCGTCCGGGCATGCGTTAAAGCTGTGTCCGGACCTGACCATCGTCAAGCCACGCATGGACGCTTATAGAGAGGCGTCGAAGGAAATTCACACGATCTTTCGCGATTACACCGACATGATCGAGCCGCTGTCCCTCGATGAGGCTTACCTTGACGTATCGGACAGTGCGCATTTTGGGGGCAGCGCCACGCGTATCGCTCAGGACATCCGTCGCAGGGTGTCCAATCAATTGCATATCACCGTGTCGGCGGGCGTGGCGCCGAACAAATTTCTGGCCAAGATCGCCAGTGACTGGAAAAAGCCCAACGGCTTGTTCGTCATTACGCCAGATCAAGTGGAAGACTTTGTCAGCGGTTTGCCAGTGAGCAAGCTGCACGGTGTGGGTAAGGTCACTGCCGATAAATTGGGCCGGCTGGGCATCGTCGATTGCTCGCAGTTGCGCGAGTGGGACAAATTGGCGCTTGTGCGCGAATTCGGCAGTTTTGGTGAACGACTTTGGAGCCTGGCCCGTGGGATCGATGAGCGTTTGGTCCATAACGACAGTCGTCGGCAGTCGATCAGTGTCGAAAATACCTATGACGTGGATCTGCCGGATTTGGTGAGCTGCCTGGATAAATTGCCCGAGTTGCTGGAAACCCTGGCGGGACGTATGGCGCGGATCGACAGCAGTTATCGGCCGGGCAAGCCATTCGTCAAAGTGAAATTCCATGACTTTACCCAGACCACGCTGGAACAGGCCGGGGCAGGGCGGGACTTGGGTAGTTATCAGTTGTTGCTGACCCAGGCGTTCAATCGCGGCGGGAAACCGGTGCGGTTGTTGGGGGTTGGGGTCAGGCTGGAGGATTTGCGCGGTGGGTTTGAGCAGATGGAGTTGTTTGAGCGGTAGTTCTGCCGTGAACTCAAGGGGCTCATCGCGGGCAAGCCCGCGATGCTTCTGCTTTTAGTTCAGTCCCGGATTCGCAACCAGGCGCCCTGCATTGCGGTTCAACGACTTGAGGAACTCGGCCTGCAACTCAGGATCGTTGCGGGTCAGCTCGATCAGGCTTTGTTCCAGTTCGCTGGCTTCTTCTTCCAGGCCCAGGTCCGACAGACGCTTGACCCGGTGTACCCACTGGCTCACTTCGTCGTCTTCGAGGTCCTCGTAAATCAGCTCGTGGGCCTCAAGCAATTTGCCGCGCAATGAACTGCTGACCGCCAAGGATGAATTGGTGCGCACATCACCCTGGCCATCTTCGACACTGATCAACAATCGGGTCAGATGGTTGATGTCATGCTCGGCGAACGGGCTGTCCAGCAGATTCAGGCGCAAAACGCCGTTTTTGTCGGTGCTCAGTTCGAACGTTTCCTTGCCGGCCTTGACCTGCACCGGGCGCTCGCTCCATGGCAGGCTCGAGTATTCGGTGCGCTTATCGCGCTGGACTTCGTCGATGCCGGCCAGGTTTTGCTGTGCACGACCGTGCGATTGCACGTTCATGAACGGGTTGAGCCCGGCGAAACCATAGCTCAGCCAATCCTTGGTCATGCTGTCCGGCAAGTTACCGAGGGCGAACACATTGACGACATTCGCCCCGACACCGGCTACGACGGCCACCGCGCCCAGCGGGATCTCATAGACCTCCCGCCAGGGTTGATAAGGCGTGTAGCGATCATAGTGGCGCGTGACTTCGAACTCGGTGACTTCGAACGTCTTCTGCTCGTGAATTTTCACCCGACGTTGCGGCAGATCCAGCACCTTCGGCTCGCCGACATCGATCTGCAGGCTGTGATCGAGCAATTTGCGCTCGACACGCTCCTCGTTCTCGCTACGTTGCGACATGTGATTGGCGCAGCCGCTGACCAGCAGGGTACCGCACAGGGCGGCACCACCGAGGCCTAAGGTGTTTCGCTTGAACATGACTTCTCTATCTGGTGTCAGCGGCGGATACGGGCCTGGAGGAAAGACAACACGTCAGCGACCGGCAGCGCTTGCGCTTCAGGTTCGGTGCGGCTCTTGTATTCCAGATTGCCTTCGGCAAGGCCGCGGTCACTGACCACGATCCGGTGAGGGATGCCGATCAGCTCCATGTCCGCGAACTTGATGCCCGGGCTGGTTTTCTTGTCGCGGTCGTCCAGCAGTACTTCGAAACCGGCTGCAGTCAGTTCTGCATAGAGCTTGTCGGTGGCTTCACGAACCTGTTCGGTTTCGTAGCGCAATGGCACCAGGGCAACCTGGAAGGGCGCAAGCGTGTCGCTCCAGATGATGCCGTTGGCGTCGTTGTTCTGCTCGATGGCGGCAGCCACCACGCGGGAAACGCCGATGCCGTAGCAGCCCATTTCCAGGGTGACCGGCTTGCCGTTCTCGCCCAGCACTTCGCACTTCATCGCCTTGCTGTACTTGTTGCCCAGCTGGAAGATGTGCCCGACTTCGATGCCACGCTTGATTTCCAGCGTGCCCTTGCCATCCGGGCTTGGGTCGCCAGCTACTACGTTGCGCAGGTCGGCAACGGTCGGAACTGGCAGATCGCGCTCCCAGTTCACGCCGAAGTAGTGCTTGTCGTCGATGTTCGCGCCGATGCCGAAGTCGCTCATCAGCTCAACCGAACGGTCGATGATGATCGGCAGTGGCAGGTTCAGCGGGCCGAGGGAGCCGGCGCCGGCGCCAATGGCGTCGCGCAGTTCTGCGTCGGTGGCCATGACCAGCGGGCTGGCAACGCCAGGTTGCTGGGCAGCCTTGATCTCGTTGAGCTCGTGGTCACCGCGAATGACCAGGGCGATCAGCTTGCCTTCTTCTTCGGCGCGCACAATCAGGGTCTTGATGGTTTTTTCAATCGGCAGATTGAATTTTTCCACCAGCGCGGCGATGGTCTTGGTGTCTGGCGTGTCGACCAGACGCAGCTCTTCGGCGGGGGCTGGACGGGAAGTTTCCCGTGGCACCGCTTCGGCTTTCTCGATGTTCGCTGCGTAGTCGGAACCGTTGCTGAAGACGATGTCGTCCTCGCCTGATTCGGCCAGTACGTGGAACTCATGGGAGCCGGCGCCGCCGATGGAGCCGTTGTCGGCTTCTACAGGGCGGAATCTCAGACCCAGACGGGTGAACACGTTGCAGTAGGCCTGGTGCATGCGGTCGTAGGTGACTTGCAGCGAAGCCTGGTCAGCGTGGAACGAATAGGCGTCCTTCATGATGAACTCACGACCGCGCATCAAACCGAAGCGTGGACGGATTTCATCACGGAATTTGGTCTGGATCTGATACAGGTTGATCGGCAGCTGTTTGTAGCTGCTCAATTCGTTGCGCATCAGGTCGGTGATGACTTCTTCGTGGGTCGGGCCCGCGCAGAAATCACGACCGTGGCGATCCTTGAAGCGCAGCAATTCAGGGCCGTACTCTTCCCAGCGACCGGATTCCTGCCACAGCTCAGCCGGTTGTGTGCTCGGCATCAACACTTCGAGAGAGCCCGCAGCGTTCATTTCTTCACGAACGACGGCTTCGACCTTGCGCATCACTCGCAAGCCCATCGGCAGCCAGGTGTACAGGCCCGAGGCGAGTTTGCGGATCATGCCGGCGCGCAGCATCAGCTGATGGCTGATCACGACCGCGTCGGAAGGCGTTTCTTTCTGTGTGGCGAGCAAAAATTGACTGGTGCGCATGGTTGGCCGTTGTCGGTTGCTGATGACGAGAAATGACGGAGCATTGTACGGGCGAGATCCGCTGGCGTACAGGCGTGCGGTCGGTGGGGTGGCAGGAGGGCGGGAATCACACCGCCCCTTGCGACGCTTCCTACGATTCTTCCACGATCTGGCTCGGAACCGGCTCCGGCGTTGGTGTCGGACCTGCACGACGGCTCTCCTGGAACCAGTGCAAGGCAATCAACAGCAGGGTCGGAACGCCGAGCAAGGCGGTAATCAAGAAGAAATTGTGATAGCCGAACTTCTCGACCATGACCCCTGAGTAACCGCCGATCAGGCGTGGCAACAGCAGCATGATCGAGCTGAGCAGGGCGTATTGTGTGGCGGAAAACTTGAGGTTGGTCAGGCTCGACAGGTAAGCGACGAACGCGGAAGTCGCCAGGCCGGAACTGAAGTTGTCCAGGGAAATGGTGAGGATCAGCATGTTCAGGTTGGCGCCCATGTCGGCGAGCATCAGGAACAGGATGTTTGTCGCCGCGGACGCAACGCCGCCGATGAACAGGATCGGCAAAATGCCGAAACGTACGATCAGCAGGCCGCCCATGCCGGCACCGACCAGCGTCATGATCAAGCCAAAGATTTTACTGACGCTGGCAATCTGGTCCTTGGTGAACCCCATGTCGATGTAAAACACGTTGGCCATCACACCCATGACCGTATCGGACATCCGGTACGTGGCGATCAGCCCCAATAGCAGGAGGGCTTGCCAGCGGTAACGCGAAATGAAGTCGTTGATGGGGGTCAGTACGGGCGCCAGGCCGCGGCGGCCCATGGACGACAGGCAAAGCAGCGTTAGCGTGGTGTAGAGGATTGCCCGCAGGAATGCACGGTCATCGAGCAGCAGGTCGAGCAGACTCACGCCTTCGAACAGCACGCTGGCGAAGTCGGTGTAATAGAACTGAGTGAACATCGCGGGAACGGACACCAGCAACACGATCAGTACAAACACCGATGCCAGTTGATGCACGAATTTGTAGCGCCCGGCCTGAAGCTGAGTGCGCAGCGGCACAGGTGGTTCGCGCATGAACAGCGAGGTGATCAATGCCGGAACCATCAGGGCGCCGAACAGCAAGTAGGTGCCGGCCCAGGCTGAATGCTGATAATTGAAACCGGTGGAACCGAAGCCCTCGGCGAAGAACAGTGCACCGGCGGTCGCTAGCAACGCGGCGATCCGATAGCCTGACATATAACTGGCGGCAAGCGCTGCCTGACGGCTGTCTTCGGCAATTTCCAGGCGATAGGCATCTACAGCAATGTCTTGTGTCGCCGAGGCGAAGGCAACGACCACTGCGATAGCGATCAACCAGGACAAATGCTTTTGTGGGTCACAGAAGCCCATGCCGATCAGGCCAAGGATCACCAGCGCCTGGGACAACACCAGCCACGAGCGTCGTCGACCCAGTTTGCCGAGAAATGGCAGGCGCCATTGGTCGAGCAGCGGGGACCAGACCCATTTAAAGGCGTAGGCCAGGCCTATCAGGCTTGCATAGCCGATGGTTTCGCGGGCAACTCCGGCCTCGCGAAGCCAGACGGAAAGCGTCGAAAACACCAGCATGTAGGGCAGGCCGGCGGCGAAACCAAGCAGCAACAACACGAGCGTCGAAGGGCTGGCATAGGCGGCGAGCGCGGCGCGCCAGGTTTTACGGGGCATGGGCTGGAGTCTGCCTCAAGAATTACGGAAACAAAGCGCGCACTCTAACCGCTGTGCTCTACCGGACGCCAGCCATGGCGCTGAATATCAACACGATTGTTCAGGATGCTGATGCCTTCGGCGCGTAAACGCGCGCGCTGTTCATCCCCCGAAGGGCTGCCCACAGGCAGGCTGATCCGACCACCGGCACCGAGCACCCGATGCCAGGGCAGTTTGGTGTCACCCGGCAATTGGCTCAACGTGCGTCCGACCCAGCGGGCGGCGCGACCGAGTCCGGCCAGCTCTGCCAGTTGACCATAGCTCACCACTTTGCCTTCAGGCACTTGGGCCAGGGTCAGGTAGAGCGCCGTGCGTCGGATTTGCGCCTGGCTTTCCGTTTCAGAGGTGGGGTTGAGCATGTCCGGGGTTCCTGAGGAGGTTCGCGTTACCGTTTGTAGAGTAAATCCGGGATCAGGAATTGAGAAATGAACTCAATAGAATTAGTCGAGTCAGTCCTTGTCTGGGCCTTGTCAGTAAGGATAATGACGATTTTTTTTCGCAATCTTGAGCGTGTATTTACTTATGTTGTCCAGAACACTGCTCTGTCTCGCTGTCCTGAGCGCTTCCATGCCGGTGCTCGCCGATACTGTCTGGTTGAAAAACGGTGACAAGTTGAGCGGCAAGATCACGCTGTTCGATGGTGGCAAGCTGGTGATCCAGACCGAATACGCCGGTGCGATCCCGATCGACTGGAAACAGGTCAAAACCCTGGAGAGTGATCAGGAATTGCTGGTCAAACAGAATGCCTATACCGGCGAGAAGGCCAAGTCGTTGCGTGCGGCAGAGGACGGTAAGGTCACGCTGGCCAATGGCGACGCGCCGAAGACGGTGGAATTGGCCAGTATCCAGCAAATTCTCAAGCCCAAGCCGGTGGTCGAGGATTTGGTGTGGAAGGGTAACGTCGACTTGGCGCTGGACTACCAGAGGGCTGAGAACGACACCAACGATTATGACGTCGACTTCAGGACCACGGCGCGTCATGGCCGCTGGCGGCATATCGCGGAAGGTGAATACAACCGCGAATTCCAGGATGGAGATGTGACCGCGGACAACTGGCGTGCTGAATACTCGCTCGACCGCTTCCTGACCGAGAAATGGTTCTGGGAGGGGCGACTGGTGTACAAGCGCGACAAAGTCGAAGACCTTTCCCGTCAACGCACTGTCGGTACAGGCCCTGGTTACCAGTTCTGGGACGACGAGCTGGGTGCATTCTCCTTGGGGTCGCTGGTCAACCGCACGGACTATGAGTTCTCGGACGGCAACAAGGATAACTTCTATGCCCTGGCGATGAAGTGGGATTACAACCGTTACCTGGTCGGCAAGACGGTGGAGTTCTTTACCCATGGTGAGGTGGCCAAGCCGTTGTCGGGTGTGGCGGATTACGCGCTGGATGCTGAAATGGGATTGCGATACAAGGTGACAGACTGGGCTTCGCTCAATCTCAAGGCGGAGCGGGATATCATCAGCGGTACCGATGACAGCGACCTGAGCAAGACGCGCTATACCGCAGGGTTTGGCGTGGCCTGGTAAGACGCAAAAATCGCAGCCGTGGGGCTGCGATTTTTTTTTGCCTGAAAAACCGTCAGGCACAAAAAAGCCCCGCTTTTAAGGGCGGGGCTTTTTACTAAAGCAAGTACAAGTTAGATAACTTGAACTTCTTCAGCTTGCATGCCTTTCTGACCGCGGGTAGCGATGAAAGAAACCTGTTGGCCTTCTTTCAGGCTTTTGAAGCCGTCGGATTGGATAGCTTTGAAGTGAACGAACAGGTCGTCACCGGATTGTGGAGTGATGAAGCCGAAGCCTTTTTCATCGTTGAACCACTTAACGGTACCGGTTTGGCGATTAGACATGGTGTAACTCCTTGAACAAAGATAACTGCGACTCAGGAAGAACCCTGGCCGAGACTGAGTGCAAAGAGCAGGAAAAATTCTTGTAGATGGTTGGATCGAAATTCAACATATCGTGTAGAGATTCTCAGTGACACAAGCAGCACAGTGGCGCCACCTTAACCCTTTTTCCGGGACGTGCCAATGCTTCTTGCGAAGGTTTCTCTCTTTTCAGGACTGACGGTCCTTTGGATTGGGCGAAAGGTCCTGAATTCACGGGGGAGCGGGGAGAATTATGCCCCGGACTTTGAACCCGGGGCGCGCGCCCGGTAAGATGCCGGACAGAATTTTTCCACCTCGCTATTCAGGACACACGCCATGAGCATCAAATCGGACAAGTGGATTCGCCGCATGGCGCAAGAGCACGGCATGATCGACCCCTTCGTTGAGCGCCAGATGCGTGGCGAAGGCGCCGAGCGTGTGATTTCCTACGGCGTTTCGAGCTACGGCTACGATGTGCGCTGCGCCGATGAGTTCAAGGTGTTCACCAACATTAACTCGGCGACCGTTGATCCGAAGAATTTCGACGAGAAGAGCTTCGTCGACGTCAAAAGCGATGTTTGCATCATTCCGCCAAACTCCTTCGCATTGGCGCGCACCGTGGAATTCTTCCGTATTCCGCGCAACGTGCTGACCATCTGCCTGGGTAAAAGCACCTACGCGCGTTGCGGCATTATCGTCAACGTGACGCCGCTTGAGCCTGAGTGGGAAGGGCACGTGACGCTGGAGTTCTCCAACACCACGACACTGCCGGCGAAGATCTACGCCAATGAAGGCGTCGCACAGATGCTGTTCTTCGAATCCGATGAAGAGTGCGAAGTCTCCTACAAGGACCGTGGTGGCAAGTACCAGGGCCAGCTCGGCGTTACCCTGCCGCGCACCTGATCCGTTCATCTGGCCAGTCAGCGGGAATTCCTGAGCGGGTAGACACTCTATGGGGTGTACTGCCCGGTTCGCGCACAGCGGACGGGGCCATTGCTCAGGAGTGCTTTATGAAGATCGATCCGCGAATAAGTGCCGAGCTGGCAAGGCTTGAGCCCAATCAGATTGGCGTTTTGGCCTGGTCCTTGTTGGCACATCCACCCGTCAGCATGGCGGGGGGCATCCCCGGTCAACCAGACCCCGATACCCCGAACGAACAACCGACGGAACCTGGCGAACCCACCCTGCCGGATGAGCCACCTCCGGCGCCTGTCGCCTGATCTGCCGCCAAAAAAAATGGCCAGTGCAGTTGATGTCCGTAAAGACGTCAGCTGACTGGCCATTTTTTGTTGTGGGGTTGAGGCTCGGCGTTACTTCAGGTTGCCGCTGAGGAATTGCTTGAGCCGCTCACTCTTCGGATTGCCCAGCACGTCTTCCGGCGCGCCTTCTTCTTCCACCAGCCCTTTGTGCAGGAACAGTACCTGGCTGGAGACTTTGCGGGCGAAGCTCATTTCGTGCGTTACCATGATCATGGTCCGGCCTTCTTCGGCCAGGCCCTGGATCACGCGCAATACTTCACCCACCAGTTCCGGGTCGAGCGCCGACGTCGGTTCGTCGAACAGCATGACTTCCGGTTCCATGGCCAGCGCCCGGGCAATGGCGACCCGCTGCTGCTGACCGCCAGACAGGAAAGCCGGGTACTGGTCGGCGACGCGGGCGGCCAGACCGACCTTGTCCAGGTAACGTCGGGCGCGGTCTTCGGCCTCTTCTTTGCTGCAACCCAGCACCCGGCGCGGGGCCATGGTGATGTTTTCCAGCACCGTCATATGGCTCCACAGGTTGAAATGCTGGAACACCATGGCCAGGCGGGTACGGATCCGTTGCAGTTCATCGGCATCGGCCACGTGCATGCCGTGACGATCCTTGATCATGCGGATGTTCTGGCCGTCCAGGCTCATGGCGCCGTCGTTGGGCTGTTCGAGAAAGTTGATGCAACGCAGGAACGTACTTTTACCCGAGCCGCTGGCGCCGATCAGGCTGATGACGTCGCCGGTGTTGGCCTTGAGCGAAACACCTTTGAGGACTTCGTGATCGCCATAGCTTTTATGCAGGCCTTCGATCGTCAGTTTGTACATGGGGCATGCATCCTCAAGGCGAAAGTAGGTAGCCGCTGCGATAGGCTTCGGCGCCCGCGACGTGCGCGATCACCATGCCTGCAGTGGCCATGCGCCGCAGCGAACGGGCGTACATCAACCCGGCGGCGGTGCAATGAACGGGGGTGACGCGATCGTTGATCGGGTCAATGATTTCGGCGATCAGTTGCCCGGCTTCCAGGTATTCCCCCGGCAGTGCGGTGAACACCAGCAAGCCGCCGACCGGTGTGGCTACCGGTTCGACGCCCGCCAACGGTGTGGCGGGGTAGGGCAGTTCGGGCAGCGGAGCCGGCTCGCCGGCAATGGCGCCGAAGTGAATCAGGTACTCGATCAGCGCCTGGCAATCGAGGCTGGCCAGCGGATGATTGACGTCACCCTGGCCGCGCAATTCGACGGTCACCGAGAAACTGCCCGGCGGAATGTCAAAGCGCTCGCTGAAGCGCTCCTTCAATTGCCACCAGAGCAGGGTGAAACATTCGTCGAACGATTGGCCGCCGGAATCGGTGGCTAGCAAACTCGCCTCGGAACCGATGTAGCGCGCCAGCGGCTCGACCTGCGGCCAGGCTTCGGGTGTGGTGTAGAGGTGCGCGACGGCTTCGAAGTCGCAGTGCAGGTCTAGCACCATGTCTGCATCGCAGGCCAGGCGTTGCAGCGTCAGGCGTTGGGATTGCAGTTGAGTGCTGGCGGTCTGCCGGGCGAGGGCGTTGCGCAAACTTTCGCGGATCAACTCGAGGTTGCGCTGCGGGTCGTCACTGAGTTGGCCTTCGATTTCATTGCCGACTGCTTCGCTCAGATCGATGAACCAGCGGTTGAAGTTCTGACCGCTTTCCAGTTCGAAGCGGCCCAGAGGGACTTCCATCAGCACTTGTTCCAGGCCGACCGGATTGGCCACGGGCACCAACACGATTTCGCTGATCAGCCGGCCGGCGGCTTCCAGTTCCGCCAGGCGTTGCTTGAGGTGCCAGGCCACGAGCATGCCGGGCAGTTCATCGGCATGCAGTGACGACTGGATGTAGATCTTGCCTTTGGCCGCCGCAGGGCCGTAATGAAAACTGTGGATCTGTCGTGCAGTCCCCGGTACTGGGGCCAGCAAGTCATGAGTCTGGTGGCGCATGTTTCTTTATTCCTAAAGCGGGTCCTAGTGGGTCGGCCCGAGGAAGGCCAGCCATCGGCGTTCGGCGAGGCGGAACAGGCCGACCAGCGCAAAGGTCACGGTCAGGTAGATCAGCGCAGCGATGCCGAACGACTGGAAGGTCAGGAAGGTCGCCGAGTTGGCGTCCCGAGCGACTTTCAAAATGTCCGGAATGGTTGCGGTGAACGCCACTGTGGTCGAGTGCAGCATCAGGATCACTTCGTTGCTGTAGTACGGCAACGAGCGACGCAGGGCTGAGGGCATGATCACGTAGGCATACAGCTTCCAGCCGGTCAGGCCATAAGCCTTGGCGGCTTCGACTTCACCGTGGTTCATGCTGCGAATGGCACCGGCGAAAATTTCCGTGGTGTAGGCGCAGGTGTTCAGGGCGAAGGCCAGGATCGTGCAATTCATCGCATCGCGAAAGAATGCGTCCAGTACCGGCTGAGCCCGAATGGCGGCCAGGCTGTAGATCCCCGTGTAACAGATCAATAGCTGGATATAGAGCGGCGTGCCACGAAACAGATAGGTATAGAACTGCACTGGCCAACGGATGTAGAAGTGCGGTGACACCCGGGCGATGGACAGCGGAATCGACACGATAAAACCGAAGAAGATCGAAGCGCTGAGCAACCACATCGTCATGGCCAGGCCGGTGATGTTGTTGCCGTCGCTATAGAGGAAAGGTTTCCAGTATTCCTGCAGAAGTTCGATCATCGTACGGCCTCCCGGGTACCGGCGGAGTAACGACGTTCAAGCCAGCGCAGAATGAAGTTGGACGCGCTGGTGATCACCAGGTAGATCAGCGCGGCAAGTACCAGGAAGTAAAATAGCTGATAGCTGCTTTTACCGGCGTCCTGGGCAGCCTTGACCAGATCGGCAAGGCCGATGATCGAGACCAGGGCCGTGGCCTTGAGCATCACCATCCAGTTGTTACCGATACCCGGCAGGGCATAACGCATCATCTGCGGGAACACCACGATCCAGAAACGCTGGCCGCGCTTGAGGCCATAGGCGGTGGCCGCTTCGACCTGACCCCGTGGGACGGCGAGAATCGCGCCACGGAAGGTTTCGGTGAAATACGCGCCATAGATAAAGCCCAGGGTGATGACCCCGGCGCTGAATGGGTTGATCTCGATGTATTCCCATTCCATGTAATCGGTCAGGGACGTCAGCCAGGTTTGCAGGCTGTAGAAAATCAGTAGCATCAGGACCAGGTCCGGAACGCCGCGAATAAGTGTGG
Source organism: Pseudomonas sp. P1_F1_2 (assembly GCF_056405815.1). Classification (NCBI taxonomy): domain Bacteria; kingdom Pseudomonadati; phylum Pseudomonadota; class Gammaproteobacteria; order Pseudomonadales; family Pseudomonadaceae; genus Pseudomonas; species Pseudomonas sp. P1_F1_2. The sequence continues at coordinate 36,766 of NZ_JBFUBK010000017.1, forward strand.
TGTAAAGCTGGGCAGGCACGCGCATCAGTTTGACTTTTGACAGCTTGGCACTGGCACCGAGTAGCCCGAGCAACACGGCTACCAATAGCGACAACGCCGACAACTTGATCGTCATCCAGGTGCCTTGCATCAGCAACGGACCGAAGCCCTTGAGGCTGAAGGCAGAGAGCCCCAGATTTTGTAATAGGTTTTCGAACATAAATCAGCAACCTGATCGGATGAAAAAAGCGCCCATCGCGAGATGGGCGCCGGGCATTATTTGCCGCTGAACAGATTCAGATCGCCAAAGTGTTTCTTCTGAATGGTGGCGTAGGTGCCATCATCGTGTAACGCTTTGATACCTTTATCCAAAAGTGCTTTCAGCTCGGTGTTACCTTTCTTAATGCCCACCGCCGTTTTGGCAGGCAACAAATGGTCGTCGACTGGCTTGCTGACGTCATAGTCGGCGCCTTGTGGCGACTTCAGGAAGCCCAGTTCGGCTTGCAGCATGTCCTGAATCCCTGCATCGAGACGACCGGACGTCAAGTCGGCGTAGACCTGATCCTGGTTGGCGTAGGCCTGGGTTTTCACACCGGCCTTGTCCAGAACGGCTTTGGCATAGGCTTCCTGAATGGTGCCTTGTTCATAGCCGACGGTTTTGCCTTTGAGCGAAGCGACGTCCGCCGTCACGCCGGAACCTTTCTTGGACACGTAGGCGGTTGGGCCGGAAAACAGCTCGCTGGAGAAGTCGATGACTTTTTCACGGGCTTCGGTAACGGTCATCGACGAGATCACACCGTCGAATTTATTGGCCTTGAGGCCTGGAATCATGCCATCGAAGTCACTTTCGACCCATTTGCACTTGACCTTCAGCTCGGCGCAGATCGCGTTCCCCAGATCGATGTCGAAGCCTACCAGGCTACCGTCGGCCGCTTTGGACTCGAAAGGTGCATAGGAAGGGTCAACACCAAAACGCAGCTCTTTGTATTCCTTGGCCAGCGCGGAGCCGGCAGCCATGCACAAAGCCAGTGCAGAAAGGGTCAGCAATGCTTTTTTCATTATTCAATCCCTAAGAACCAATATGAGCGCTTGTGGCGCAGAATTATTGTTACTGGAAAGCGTAAGACCTAATGAAAGTAGCAATTTCCGAACCAGAGTCCCGAACAAGCGTTTTAAAAGGTCATACAAGAAGTGACGGCGCAGGAATTGTGCACGAAAACGGGCTTGATGAGTGGGGTGCACCAACTTTGTTCGAGCGGACACAAAAACCAGTGGGTCAGCCCAGTAATTTTTGCAATGTGCCGAGGTCGTCAGCGTCCTCAACCGACTTGTCCTGACGCCRGCGCAACATCCTGGGGAAGCGCACGGCAATTCCGCTCTTGTGGCGTTTTGAAAGGGCAATGCCTTCGAATCCCAACTCGAACACCAGGCTGGGTTTCACGCTGTTGACCGGGCCGAATTTTTCCACCGTGGTTTTGCGCACGATGCTGTCGACCTGGCGCAATTCTTCGTCGGTCAGCCCTGAATAGGCCTTGGCGAAGGGGACCAGCGTGCGTTCGCTGRCATCAGGCGGACCATCCCAGACCGCGAAGGTGTAATCACTGTAGAGATTCGCCCGTCGTCCGTTGCCACGCTGGGCATAAATCAGCACCGCGTCGACGCTGAACGGGTCGACTTTCCATTTCCACCACGCGCCCATGTCCTTGGTCCGGCCGACGCCGTACAGCGAATCCCGTGCTTTGAGCATCATGCCTTCGACGCCGAGACTGCGGGAGGCCTCCCTTTGTTGGGCGAGGTCCAGCCAGTTCTCACCGATGAGCACTGGTGAGGCGAGTAACACCGGGCTGTTACAGGTGGCTACGACCGTTTCCAACTGAGTGCGACGCTTGGCCAGCGATTGATTGCGCCAATCCGCGCCGTGCCATTCCAGCAGGTCGTAGGCGAGGATCACCACGGGCACCTCTTCGAGGATTTTCTTGCCGAGAGTTTTGCGTCCAAGGCGCTGTTGCAACAAGGCGAAAGGTTGCACGGCGGGATTGCCGGGCAGGCTGGCATCGGTGCCGTGAGGCGCGGATTTCCATGCCACGATTTCACCGTCGATCACCGTGCCGTCGGGCAAGCCGTGCACGAGGTGATCAAACTCAGGGAAGCGTTCGGTCACCAATTCCTCGCCCCGCGACCAGATCCACAAACGCCCGTCGCGCTTGATCACTTGCGCGCGAATGCCATCCCATTTCCACTCCACCAGCCATTGGCTGGCGGGGCCGAGCAATGCTTCGAATTGCCCGGCCGGTTGCGACAAGGCATGGGCCAGGAAGAACGGATAAGGTTGCCCCCCGCGCTGCGCGTGTTCATCACCGGACTCAGCCGCGATCAATTTCAGGTAGCTGGCAGCGCTCGGGCGATTAGATAAGTCGGTGTAACCGACCATGCGCTGGGCCACGCGTTTACTGTCGAGTCCGGCCATGGCTGCCAGGGCTCGGGTCACCAGTTGCCTGTAAACGCCGACACGGAAACTGCCGGTGATCAGTTTGATGCAGAGCATCAGGCTGGCGCGATCCAGTTGCGACCAGAGCGTGGGCAATTGCTGGGCGAGTACAGAGGGGGATTCGCCGCGCAAGGACAGCAGCTTGTCTTCGATCCAGGTCGCCAGTCCCTCAGTGGAACGGTGGTGGGCTACGGGCAGCACCAGTGAGATGGTTTCTGCCAGATCGCCCACCGCCTGATAACTCTCTTCGAACAGCCAGGGTTGAAGGCCGGAAACGGTCACCGCCAACTCTCGCAATATGCGCACGGGCACCAATTGCCGAGGGCGTCCTCCGGCTAAAAAGTACACGGCCCACGCGGCATCTTGCGGCGAGGCCTGAGCAAAGTAGATTTGCATGGCCGCCAGCTTGGCGTTGCTCGACGTGGTGGCGTCGAGTTCGGCATACAACTCGGCGAACGCCTTCATGCCAACACCTTGTCTTTCTGGGGGGCGATCTGGGTGTTTTCTTCCTCGTCGTCGCCGTACTCGGTGTTGAAACCCTGTGCATCGAGACCTTGTTCACGCAGGTGGCGCACCAGAACCTCGACCGAGCCATGCGTCACCATCACCCGCTCGGCCCCGGTTTGTTCAATCGCCCAAAGCAAGCCCGGCCAATCGGCATGGTCGGAGAGCACGAATCCCCGATCGACACCGCGCCGCCGACGGGGGCCACGCAAGCGCATCCAGCCGCTGGCGAAGCCGTCGCTGTACTCACCGAAACGACGCATCCAGGTACTGGCGCCCGCGGATGGCGGCGCGATGATCAGGGCTTTACGCATCATCGGGTCACTCTTTTTTACCTCGCCGGCATAGAGAGTGGGCGGTAGGTAAACGCCGCTCTGGCGATACATCTGGTTAATCGGCTCCACGGCGCCATGCACCAGAATCGGGCCGAGAAGGGCGTCGATGCCATGGAGAATGCGCTGCGCTTTGCCGAACGAGTAGCAGAGCAGCACGCTGGCCCTGTCGGCGGCGGCGTTGGCCTGCCACCACTGATTGATCTCGGCAAACACCTGCGCCTGAGGTTGCCAGCGATAAATCGGCAGGCCGAAGGTCGACTCGGTGATGAAGGTGTGGCACCGCACCGGCTCGAAGGGCGCACACGTGCCGTCGGCTTCGGTCTTGTAATCCCCCGAGGCGACCCAGACCTCGCCGCCGTATTCCAGTCGCACCTGGGCCGAGCCGAGCACGTGCCCGGCGGGGTGAAAGCTGACGGTGACGCCATGATGTTTCAGGGCGTGGCCGTAAGGCAGGGTTTGCAGATTGATGCCTGCACCCAGGCGAGCGTGCAGGATGCCTTCGCCGGCTGACGCCGTCAGGTAGTGACGATTTCCGCTTCGGGCATGATCGCTGTGAGCATGGGTGATGATTGCGCGCTCGACGGGGCGCCACGGGTCGATGTAGAAATCCCCGGCCGGGCAGTACAAACCTTCAGGACGCGCGATAACAAGTTCCATGCTGTTGCCAAAATGGAGGGACTTGTTAGCTATGAGGTTGGCGTGAAGCCAGAAGTTCTATTGTTTTTTCAAGGGTGTTGATTGTTCCCACGCTCCGCGTGGTAACGCCTCAAGGGACGCTCCGCGTCCAGTGACGCAAAGCGTCACGAGCCGCATTCCCACGCAGAGCATGGGAACGATCTTTACGCCTACAGTGATCGGGGGTTATTTGCCCGGAGCCAGGGTCAATTGAGTCTTGCCGTACACCTTGTCAAAGTTCTGCGGTTGCATCGGCAGGCTCATGTAATTCCCTTTGAGCCATGGATCAATGCTGTCGAGGTAGTGCGGGCTTGCCGGGTTGCCCGACTGGCCGGTGCCGTTCTGGCCCATCAGCGGTTCGGCCTGGCCGAAGTCGACGATAAAGCGCATGGCCGGCGCCTGCGTGGTGTTGAAGTCCTCACCCCAGGCGAAGGCCGCCGTGTTGAGCGTGGTGTGGTCACCGCCCGCCGCAACGGGACCGCGAACGGTCTGGCCACTGGCGTTTTTCCATTCATAGCGGTGCAGTTTGCCCCACTGCCAGGCGTTGTGATTGCCACCCAACTGACTGTCACCGGCGTTGATCGCCGCTGCCAGGCTGCGGGCGAGGATCGCCGGCTTGTCTTCTTTCTGCGGTGTGCGCGCGTCATCCCAGAACGGGCTGTCTTCGCGCCCCAGCAGGTGATCGGCTTGAGCGGCGTAGGACAACTTGCCGTTGGCCACAAAGGCCTTCCACGCCGGGCTGCTTTGCGGGCCAAGTTCGTCGAGGAAGATCTGTTTCATGCTTTCTTGCAGAAACAATTCATAAATCGCTGCATCGGCAGAGGTCGTGCTGAGCTTGCCGTCGAACGCCATCAGGCGGGTATAGGCCTCGCGAGCCTTGCCGCGATCGGCATCCGGTAGCGCTTCGATCGCCTGTTTGAGCGGCTGGGACATGCCCGGTGCTTCAAACATTTTCTTCAGTTTGGCGGCGAACGTGGTGGTCTGGTCGTATTGCATCGCGATCACGCTGCGCGTGTCGTGTTTACCCGCGCCGGCCAATTCGGCCATACGCTCGCCACGTTCCGGTGCCGCCCACGAATTGGACAATTGCATTCCGTAGCCATGGGGAATGACGCGCTGATTGGCGGTGCCGAGCCAACCTTGCGCCGGATCCTGGTCGTAAGGGTGCAGCATCGGATCGGCGTAGCCGTCCCAGTCGTAGCGACCTTCCCAGCCCGGCGACGGCAACAGGCCTTCGCCCTCACGGCGGTTCGGGTAGCGACCGGTGACTTGCCAGCCGATGTTGCTGGCGTCGGCGAAGACCAGGTTCAGGGCGATGGCGCGGATTTCGCGGCTGGCGTCCGACGCTTTCTCGACGGTCTGGGCGCGGGACAGGTCGAAAAACGCATCCAGGGTTTTATCGTCGGTGAAGTTCGGCATTTGCAGGGCCAGGCCGAAACCATTGGCCAGCGTCGTGCCTTGGGCGCTATTGAGCAGCGGACCGTGACGGGTTTCGTACACCACTTCGCGAATCGGACGCTGGCCTTTGACGAAGTAGGTTTCGTTACGCACGATCGCTGGTTGCCATTTGCCGGCCACTTCATAGGTGAGGCCGTTGCCCTGGCGTTTGATCTTTTCCAGGAACAGGTCCTGGTTGTCGCCCATGACGGTGGTCATGCTCCAGGCGACTTTGCCGTTAAAACCACCGAGCACCATCGGTAAACCGGCAATGGTCACGCCCGAAGCCTGATATTTCGGCGCGCGGATCTGCACGTAACTGAACAGCGACGGCACGCCCAAGGGGCCATGACTGTCGCTGGCCAGCAGGCTTTTGCCACTGCGGCTGCGTTGCGGGCCGATCGCCCAGTTGTTCGACGAGGTCGTGCCCGACAGATTCAGGTCGGACAGTTGGCCGGTGGCCTTGCTGATTTCAGCCAGCCCCGGGATGGCGCCGTTGAGCTTGATGCCCTGAAGTTTTTCGGCTTCGGCCAGTGGCAGTTTTTCATCGGGCGCGGACGGTGTCAGCCAGGCGAGTTTGTCGGTGGTGACGGTCTGAGCCAGCATCAGCGAGGAAATTTCTTCCGGCAGGTTGGCCGATTGACTGAAATTCAACAGGCAGAAAATCAGCGCCGAATCTTCCGGTTTCCAGTATTCAGGCTTGTAACCGGTGGCCGCGAGATCGGCTGGCAGCTTGTCGCGGTAGCGGAACAGGTAGGCGTTGACGCCGCGCGCATACACTTCGAAGAAGCGCTTGAGACGCGGCGAAGAGGCTTTGTACAACTCACCGGCGTTTTTCTTCAGATTGACCGCGCGCATGTAGCGGTCGGCGTCCAACAGGTCGGCACCGGACATTTCTGCCAGGCGACCTTCGGCCAGCAGGCGCAGGGTGACCATTTGCGTGATGCGGTCACTGGCGTGAACGTAACCCAGGGCGAACAACGCATCGTGGAAGCTGTTGCTTTCGATCAGCGGCATGCCCATGGCATTGCGGCGCACCGAAACGTTCTGCGCCAAGCCCTTGAGCGGCTGCACACCGGAAGTTGGCGGGAGGGTGTCCTGAGCGTTCCGGGTCTGACAACCGGTCAGGCTCAAAACACCGGCCACTGCTGCGGCAACGCCGAACCGGGGAAGAAAATGTGTGAGGGCTGGCGAGGCCATGGCAAAGCTCCTGCGGGGGTAAAGGCGCAATAAAGGCGCTACGTTAGTGAGCAGGAGGAGGGCGCGCAAGCGGCGACGGGGTTATTTCTTTATGACGGTCGTTCCCACGCTCTGCATGGGTATGCCTTGCCTGTAAGAAGAGGTGATGCTGAAGTGTGTGAAATTCAATCACCACTGTTTGAGAAAAACCGGCATGGAGCTCAAGACCAACGCAGCGCTAATCATCATCGATCAACAAAAAGGTATTTTGCATCCTAGGCTCGGTCGCCGAAATAACCCTCAGGCCGAGGCGCGGATTCTGGATTTATTGAGCCATTGGCGTCGAACCGGGCGACCGGTGATTCATGTGCAGCATCTGTCTCGTTCACCGGATTCGGTGTTCTGGCCGCAACAGTCAGGCGTGGAATTCCAGGAGCGGTTTGAGCCACAGGCCGGCGAACAGTTGATCCAGAAACAGGTGCCGGATGCCTTTTGTGCCACGGGGCTGGAGGGTCGTTTGCGTGACGTGGGGATTTCTCAACTGGTGATTGTTGGCGTGGCGACCCATAACTCGGTGGAGTCCACGACGCGAACCGCCGGTAATCTGGGGTTTGAAACGTGGGTTGCGGAGGATGCGTGCTTTACCTTCGACAAGGCGGACTATTTTGGAAACGTGCGTTCAGCCGAGGACGTGCATGCGATGTCGCTGGGGAATTTGCAGGGCGAATATGCGACGGTGGTGAGTACTGCGCAGATCCTGGCTTGAGATTGATCTTTGGGGCCTCTTCGCGAGCAGGCTCGCTCGCGAAGATGATTCAACAGGCGAAAAAAACTTTCGCCCGAAGCATCAAGCGCCGTGGCACTTCTTGAATTTCTTGCCGTTGCCGCATGGGCAAGGGTCGTTGCGGCCGACGTCCTTCAGGGCATTGCGCACCGGTTCCTGGTGGGCGTGGCCACAGTTCGGGCCGTGAACATGGCCATGGTCGTGATCATGGTGGTCGTGATGGTCGTGATCGTGGTTGCAGTCAGGGCCATGGACATGGGGTTGCTGGGTCATCGGGTTCGCTCCGGAATTAAATCGGCGGGGATTATCACGCCATTGCGCGCCAGGTGCACGTCGTGAGGGATGAAAAAACCGGTTTTCAGTTCACCTTCCAGACGATAGGGGATGGGTTGATCGGGTTTTTTCAGCATTTTCACCAGGTCTCGCACCTTGGGCCACAGATTGGTACGGATCGGCACTTTGAAATAGGCGCTGTGCTTGGGGCTCACCGTAAACCGGTGATCATGCTCGCCTTCGGTCAGCAGGATGTCGCCCAAGTGAATCCGGTATTCAAGGCCGCGCACGGTCAAGTCGCTGTCGTTGGGGTTGTCGATACGAAAGTGCAGGAGAAATTTTTGCTCCAACAGTTTTGCCCGCACGAGTTCGACCTTGACCAGATGCACCTCGGGGTCCGGTTCATCGTCGTCAAACCAGGACGCACACCCTGTAAGCCCCAGAAACAGGAGCAGGCTGAACAGATAAAGTGTGTGTCGCCGGGTGATCATGGTCGTGTATCTCCCTTGAACCTGTAGCAGTCTTCGGCAGCTGCTACAGGGTGTCACTCAACTGTTGAAATACCCCGCGCAACACTTCTTGAATTTTTGCCCACTGGCGCAGGGGCAGGCGTCATTGCGTCCGGTCTTGAGTGGCACTGTGGGGTCGATGAAGTACCAGTGGCCGGCGTTCTGCACAAATGACGAACGCTCGCGGTGGCTATGTTCACCACCGCCATCGTGCCAGCGCGCGGTGAAGGTCACGAAGGCGTGTTCCGGTTGTCCGCCGAATACCTCTGAGCTTTCCACTTCCAGGCCCAGCCAGGTGCTTTGGGCGCTCCAGTCGCTGATGGACTGACGATTCAGGCCGGCCTGTTGGGCGGGCAGGGTGGTTGCCACCAGATAGTCGATCAACCCCAGCACGTAGGCGCTGTAGCGCGAACGCATCAAGGCTTCGGCACAGGGCGCCGGTTGCCCTGCGTGGTAATGACCGCAGCAGGCATCAAGCAGGGTGCCGCTGCCGCAAGGGCAAATGGATGTACTCATTGCATTACCACCAGTATTTCCCGAAATTTTCCGGATTGGCCCAAAAGCGTGAATTGAGCCAGTCGGGTACTTGTTTGTATTCAAGCAGATCGTAGGTAAACAGGGTCAAAACCTGTTCGTCGCGCTGGAAGCGTTCGCTGGCTTGCAGGGCCAGAGAGAAAAAATCCGTCTCCTGCCAACCACTGGCCGACAAGTCCGCCAGCACGGCAATACGACTGGCGTTGAGGTTGCGAATCCCGCCGAGCAGGTTCAGGCCATCGCGCTTGGGCAAATGTTCGAGGCAGTCGACGGCCAGCGCCAGATCAAAGCGGCGCGCCGCCAATTCTTCCGGCAACGGGCCCGGTGCAGCGTGCGCTACACACGTATCCGGATGGGCCAGCTTGAAAGCTTCCAGCGCGGGGAACTCACTGGCACCGATCAGCAACAGTTGTGCGGGGGCATAGCGATCCAGCAAAGCGGCCAAAGCTTGTTGGGGCGTGCGCGAAGAAATACCTGCAATCATCAAAGATCCTCATTCAGAACGCCAAGACTAGCCTGCCCAAACGTGCGGGCCTAGAGCGTGTTTGCAGCAAATACGCCAATCTGGCGTCAAGGCGAGATAAAACAGCGATGGCCCATTGCTGGCGGAGTTTAAAACTCGGGTCTTTACTACCTGAATCGGTTCTAAGCCGATCCCTCAGGAGAAAACTAGATGAGCATAGTTCGGACAGCATTACCCTTGGTTCTGCTCACCAGTGTGTTGACTGGTTGCGCAGGTTTGCAAAAAACCGACTGGCCGACCTGTGCGCTGGTCGGTGGTGTCGTAGGTGCGGGTCTCGGCGCGACCGAGAGCTCGGCATGGGCAGGCTATGGTGCGCTGCTTGTCGGCGGCACGGCAGCGGCCTATTGCTGGGTGCACGGTGATGGCGACGAAGATGGTGATGGTGTACCGGACAGCCGCGACAAGTGCCCGGGCACACCTCATGGCGTGACCGTCGATGCCAACGGTTGCCCTCCACCGGCACCGGTGGTCGAAGAAGCCGTTGTGGTCAAGGAAGAAACCATCGTCATCCGCGATGTTCACTTCCAGTTTGATAAAGCCACGCTCACCGAATCGGACAAGGAGGTACTCAACAAAATTGCGACTCGCCTGAAAGCGGAAGCGCCTACCGCTCAACTGACCGTTACTGGCCATACCGACAGCGTGGGTAGCGATACCTACAACCAGAAACTGTCGGATAAACGCGCCCACTCGGTGGTTGAATACCTCATCCAGGAAGGCGTACCACGCAGCAGCTTCGTGTCTGTCGTCGGTGCCGGTGAAAGCCAGCCAGTTGCCGATAACAAAACCGCTGACGGCCGCGCGCAGAACCGTCGCACGGAAATCAAAATCAACCGTTAAGTCTCCTCCGCTCCGCGGCTTGTATAGTCGCGGATGCGGGTCTTTACTCCTGTGTAACCGGTATAAGCCGGTAACACAGGAGCTTTCAATATGAGYGTTCTCACAAGGACCGTCTTGCCGGTTCTGCTGCTTGGCAGCCTGCTGACCGGTTGCGCTACTCACAGTGATGGCACCGCCCCCCTCAATCAACGTACCTGGCCGATCTGCAGTCTCATTGGCGGACTGGTCGGAGGTGGTTTGGGCGCTATCGAAAGTGGCAGTTGGGCGGCCGGAGGCGCAGCGCTCGGAATCTTGACCGGTGGCTTGATCTGTTATGCACAGGATGGCGACGAAGATGGCGATGGCGTCTTCGATCGACGTGATCGTTGCCCCGATACACCAGCCAACACGCCCGTTGAACATCACGGTTGTCCGTTGCCGCAAACCCCGGTCAGCGCGCCTGCCGAACCTGCACAATCGGAAGTCGTCACCCTCAGTGATTCGGGCAACGTGCTGTTTGCATTCAACCAATCCGACCTGACTCCTGCTGCCAAGAGTGAGCTGGATGCGTTGATGCCCAAACTGCAAAGTGCCGATGTGGTGAGTATCAAGGTCGTTGGACATACTGACGGCGTCGGTTCGGATGTCTACAACCAGTATTTGTCGGAACGTCGTGCCACCAGCGTGGCGGCCTATCTGATGGACCAAGGCCTGGACCCGAACAAAATCACCAGTGAAGGCAAGGGCAAAAGTGAGCCTGTGGCCGATAACGATACTGATGAAGGCCGCGCGAAAAATCGTCGCGTGGAATTGCACATCAACCGCTAAGCCGCTAGCTAGAGCCATCGGTCGGTCAATGCGGCGGGCCGATGGCCATTCGGCGGACTTCATGAAGATTTTTCCGTTGCCCTCTGGCGCACCCCTCGCACAAGCCGTTACTGTGCGCGCAAAGAATAATGATCAGCGGGGGAGCGTATGAAGGTTTTTTGGGGGCTGGGGAAGCTATTGACCCTGCTGTTCTGGTGCATGGTGCTGGTCAATCTGCTCATGCCATTCATTTATCCGCTGCACCTGTTGGTCAATCTGGCGGGTGGTCTGCTGGCACTGCTCCATCTGCTGGAACTGGTGTTCTGCAACCGCAGCCTCAAAGGCCGTGCCCACCCTTGGCGCGATCGCCTCAAGATTGCCCTGTTCGGCGTGTTCCACCTGCAAACCATCCCGGCTCCCTCCGCATCGAAGGCTTCCCATGCGTAATCTCTGTCTGCTCGCCGCTTTTATCAGTCCATTGGCCTGCGCTCAGGTTGTCAGTGTCGAAGCCAACTCGTTGATGCGCTTGCCCAACACGGCCAGCTCGCTGCAGTTGGAGCGTCTGGAAGTCGCCGATTACGCCACGCTGTTGATCCCCTCTAACGTGACCGAAGTGACGGTGGGTGAATTGCACCTGGGGCGTGAAGCGCGAATTGCCATTGTGCCGAGTGAGCAAGCGCTGGAGCTGAAAGTCCATCGCGCCGAAATGTCTGAAGGCAGCCAGATTACCGCGAGGGGTGCACCGGGAAGTTTCCAGAAGGCTGCACGCTCGGGACGCAACCTGAACTTGCAGATCAAGGCGTTGAATGCCCCGCAATTGTCGGTCGATGCTCGTGGCGGCGCCGGTGCACCAGGTTTTTTTGGTCTTGATGGCGCCAATGGCCAGGCAGCGGGTTGCACCTGGGGGCAGGCCGGTCACGGCGCCGATGGCAGCAACGGCAGTGATGGTCAGCCGGGGGGCGCAGGTGCGCTGGTAAGGCTGGAAGTGCCGCGCGATTACCCGGCGGATAAAATCAAGGTGCAGGTCGCTGGCGGTGCCGGTGGCCTGGCAGGTCCTGGCGGCAAGCCGGGAGCAGGTGGCAAAGCCAAAGGCTGTCTCGTGTACAAGACTGATGGCGGCAAAAGTGGCCGTTCGGGTGCGGACGGCCAGCCTGGTCCTGCCGGCGCGGCGGGTTCGGTGACGATTCAGCGTCTCTAAAGAACGACCGGTTGCTCCCACGCAGAGCGTGGGAACGATCGACTCAGAACATCGGCCGGGCCGCGGCAATGGCCACCAACAACAGACCCACGATCAAATTGATCCCCACCAACCGTCGAATCCTTCCGAGTACCGCAGCACCCGCCGGCCAATCCTGTGCCGTCACCGCTGTGCGCAACTCCGGCAGCATCAACGCCTGAATCCGGATAAACAGCGCCGTCATCACCACGTACAGCCCCATCATCACCTGCACATAGCGCGGTGCGGCCTCGAAACCGGCAAATTGCAGATGAATCATGCCGACACCACTGATCGGCAACAGCACCACCGCGACCCAGACCCAGCGGAAAAAACCCTGGAACACTTCCACCCACAGCTTCAACCGCGCGGGGCCTTCCAGCGCCTTCACGGCAGCGGGACGCAAGACCATCCAGGCGAAAAACATGCCGCCCACCCACACCAGGGCGGACAGGACATGCAGGGTATAAACGATGCCAAAAGGTGTCATTGAGGTACTCCGTTCTGCGCGGGATTCATTAGCGGGGTATGATAGCGGCCGAACCGAACTACTGAAAATTTATCCAGCGTTTTTTGCGCCCGACAATCCATGATCAGCACCGAACTCAAAACCACGATCCAGGGCGCCTACTCGCGTTTTCTCGAAGCCAAGAGCCTCAAGCCGCGCTACGGTCAACGCCTGATGATCGCCGAAATTGCCAAGGTCCTCGGGGACATCGACACCGATGACGAAGGCCGGCGCAGTGGCGACCCCGCGATTGTCGCGGTGGAAGCCGGCACCGGTACCGGCAAAACCGTGGCCTACAGCCTGGCGGCGATCCCTACCGCCAAGGCTGCCGGCAAACGCCTGGTGATCGCCACGGCCACCGTGGCCCTGCAAGAGCAGATCGTCTACAAGGATCTACCCGACCTGATGCGCAATAGCGGGCTGAATTTCAGCTTCGCATTGGCCAAGGGACGTGGGCGCTATATGTGCCTGTCCAAGCTCGACATGTTGCTGCAAGAAGGTCACGCGCAAACCGCTACCGCGCAGTTGTTCGAAGAAGAAGGCTTCAAGATCGAGGTCGACGAGGCCAGTCAGAAGCTGTTCACCAGCATGATCGAAAAACTCGCCGGCAATAAATGGGATGGTGACCGCGACAGTTGGTCCACCGCCCTGGAAGATGCCGACTGGGCGCGCTTGACCACCGATCATAGCCAATGCACCAACCGTCATTGCCCGAACTTCGGCCAGTGCGCCTTCTACAAGGCCCGCGAAGGCATGGGCAAGGTTGACGTCATCGTGACCAACCACGACATGGTGCTGGCTGACCTGGCCCTGGGCGGTGGTGCGGTGCTTCCCGACCCACGAGACACCCTCTACGTCTTCGACGAAGGTCATCACCTGCCGGACAAGGCCATCGGCCACTTCGCCCATTACACGCGCCTGCGCTCCACGGCCGACTGGCTGGAAACCACCGCCAAAAACCTCACCAAACTGCTGGCCCAGCACCCGCTGCCGGGCGACTTGGGCAAGCTGATCGAACAAGTGCCGGAACTGGCCCGCGAGATCAAGACCCAACAGCAGTTCATGTTCAGCGCGTGTGAACAGATTGCCGATTTCAAGCCGGGCGAAGACGTCGAAGGCCGGGAACGGCCGCGTCACCGCTTCGTCGGCGGGGTGGTTCCCGAGCACATGCGCGAGATGGGCATCGAGTTGAAGAAGGGCTTTGCCCGCCTGACCGACCTGTTCACCCGGCTCACCGAGTTGCTCAAGGAAGGCATGGACGGCGAGGTCAACATCGGCATCGCCAGTAATCAGGCCGAAGAGTGGTATCCACTGTTCGGCAGCTTGTTGTCGCGCTCCTCGGGCAATTGGGAATTGTGGGTCGCGTTCACCGCCGAAGACCCGGAAGACAATCCGCCCATGGCGCGTTGGCTGACGCTGGCCGAAAGCGGTTCGCTGTTTGACATCGAGGTCAATGCCAGCCCGATCCTTGCGGCGGAAATGCTCCGGCGCAACCTGTGGAACGTGGCTTACGGCGCGTTGGTGACCTCGGCGACGTTGACTGCGCTCGGCACGTTCGACCGTTTCCGCATGCGCGCCGGCCTGCCTAAAAAAGCCGTGACCGCCGTGGTCCCGAGCCCGTTCCACCATGCCGATGCCGGCGTGCTGCGGGTGCCGGACCTGAAAGCCGATCCACGGGATGCGCCAGCCCACACGGCGGCGATCATTCGCGATTTGCCGGACCTGGTTGAAGGCTCGCGAGGCACGCTGGTGCTGTTCTCCTCACGCAAACAGATGCAGGACGTGTTCGACGGCCTCGACCGCGACTGGCGCAAGCAAGTGTTCATTCAAGGCAACCTGTCGAAGCAGGAAACGTTGAACAAGCACAAGGCGCGTGTCGATGGCGGGGATTCCAGTGTGCTGTTCGGCCTCGCGAGTTTTGCAGAAGGCGTCGACTTGCCCGGTGCTTACTGCGAGCACGTGGTAATTGCGAAGATTCCGTTCTCGGTGCCGGACGATCCCGTCGAAGCGGCGTTGGCGGAATGGATCGAAGCGCGAGGCGGCAATCCGTTCATGGAGATCTCCGTGCCGGATGCCTCGTTGAAACTGGTCCAGGCCTGCGGTCGTTTGCTGCGTACCGAGGAAGACCGCGGCACCATCACCTTGCTCGACCGGCGTCTGGTCACCCAGCGTTATGGCAAAGCCATCCTCAATGCGTTGCCACCCTTCCGCCGCGAAATTTCCTGATACACCGGTGGGCACATTTGCCCGCCGCGTTGTCTATCTCTCTGCCATCGCTTTTCCATTGGCCCATTGAAGGTCGTTAGGGAGAACCACGTTCCTATGATTCGCCGTTCGTTACCCGCTGTATTTGCCCTGATGTTCGCAGCCCCTTTGCTGGCGGCCCCTGCTGGCCAGCAGACGCTGTTCAACTTTGTCCGCCCTGCCGACGTGGTCCAAGTGGCGACTCAGGATGCCAGCCTGCCGCAATCCAATGCGGAGCAAACAGCCGAAGGCGAAGTGTTGCGCCGGGTCACGTTCAACCCGGTGGCTCAGCCGAGTTTGCGCTTGACCCCGCAAACGGGGGCCTGGGACTGGTCGCAGTCGGGCGTCATGAGCCTGCGGATTCAAAGTGCGATGGACTGGGCCGTGACCCTGTACGTGAAAATCCAGAGCAATGACGGCAAGACACTGTTCAGTCGTGTCGATTTGCCGGCGGGCCCTGCGCAGACCTTGCTGGTGCCGCTGGTGGCAAGCTCCCCCTTGAGTCAGGGCATGAAAGCCGGGCCGCCGATGCCGATGACGGTCGACGGGCAGCGCATTTTGTTGGCCAGCAGCGCCGGTGACCTGGATCGCAGCCAAGTGGTGTCGGTGACCTTGTCGATGGATCAACCGAAAGTGGCGCAGAACATCTTGCTGGAACGTTTTGGTGTGCAAGACGGAGAGGCTGTGACACGGGCCGTTTATGGCGGACTGGTGGATGCTTACGGCCAGTCGACACGGGCCAAATGGCCAGAAAAGGTCAGCAGCGATGAGCAACTGAAAAGCGCCGCCGCCAAGGAACAGCAACAACTGAAAACCTGGCTGGCCGAGCGCGAAAAATCTTCCCTGGATACGTTTGGTGGCTGGACCAAAGGCCCGACGTTTAAGGCCAGCGGTTTTTTTCGAACCGAAAAGCGTGACGGTCGCTGGTACCTGGTGACCCCGCAAGGGCACCCGTTCTATTCACTTGGGGTCAATACCGTTGCCCCGGACGTCAACCAGACTTACGTCGCCGGCCGGGAGTGGATGTTCGAGTCCCTGCCAAAACCCGACGAGCCGTTGGCCAGCCACTTTGGCGAAGGCGATAACCGTGGCGGCAACGGCGCCGATCAGGGTCGTGGCTACAACGCCGGCCAGTGGTACGACTTTTATGGTGCCAACCTGCAACGTCTGTACGGCGCACCTTGCGCACAGGGCAGCGACACCAAGGCAGGTGTCGCGCAAGCGGCCAAGGCTGACGCGGTAGAAGCCACGTCCGACAGAGCTGCCGAGCAACCCGTCGTGCCTTCGACGGCCGAGTCCGGTGTCGCCGAAGCCGTCAAGGCCGACGCTGTTGATGCGTCCGCCGCAAAAGCGATTGAGCAAAAACCTGCCGAACCCTGCAAAGCGCTGGTTGATGAACAACGCTGGGCCAGTCACACGCTTGATCGCCTGCAAGCCTGGGGCTTCAACACCGTTGGCAACTGGAGCGCCCCGGCGCTGGCCAACGCCGACCGCGTGGCGTACACCTTGCCGCTGTCGATCGTCGGCGATTACGCCAGTATCAGCACCGGCACCGACTGGTGGGGCGGCATGCCCGACCCGTTCGACCCGCGTTTTGCCATGGCCACCGAGCGCGCCGTGGCCATTGCTGCCCGCGACCATCGCGACGATCCATGGCTGATCGGCTACTACGCCGACAATGAACTGGCCTGGGCTGGTCCTGGTGACGATCTAAAAGCCCGTTACGCCTTGGCCTATGGCACCTTGAAAATGACCACCGACGTGCCGGCCAAACGCGCGTTTCTCAAGCAACTGCGCGACAAGTATCGCAATCAGGCCGGTCTGTCCAAAGCCTGGGGCATTGACTTGCCGGCCTGGGAATTGATGGAAGACCCAGGCTTCGTGCCACCGCTGCCGAGCGCCGAACACCCGGAAATCGAGGCCGACTTCAAATACTTCCAGAAAGTTTTTGCGGATACCTACTTCAAGACCCTCTCCGACTCGCTCAAATGGCACGCGCCGAACCAGCTGTTGCTGGGCGGTCGTTTCGCCGTCAGCACCCCGGAAGCCGTGGAGTCCTGCGCACAGTATTGCGATGTGCTGAGCTTCAACATGTACACCCTGCAACCGCAGGACGGTTATGACTTCGCCAAACTGCGCAGTCTGGACAAACCGGTGTTGATCACCGAGTTCAACGTGGGCTCGGCGGATCGCGGCCCGTTCTGGGGCGGCGTGACGCCATTGGCCAAGGAAGAAGACCGTGGGCCGGCCTACGCGAACTTCCTGAAACAGGCGTTGAGCGAACCGTCGATTGTCGGCGTGCACTGGTTCCAGTTCCTCGACCAACCGGTGACCGGGCGTTTGCTGGATGGCGAAAATGGTCACTTCGGGCTGGTGGGTATCACCGATCTGCCGTTCCAGGGTTTTGTCGAATCGGTGCGCAAGAGCAACCTGGCGACGGTGGATCAATTGGGCAAAGCGGCCGAGAAGGCCGCGACCGAGGCAGACAAAGCCAGCCACGATGCTGAAGGCGGCAGAAAGGCCGAGGCCGGCAAAGGCCCGGGCAAGGGCGCCGGTGGGCATTCCGGCCAAGGTCACTGAGGCTTCCTGTGGGGAGTCATTTCAATAGGTAACCGCCCAGCCCAACACTGTTCCCAAAACGGCTAATGGCTGGAACAATGCGGGCCACTTTGTATAGCGAATATCCGGGAGCAATGCGGGTGCAGATTCAGGGTCATTACGAGCTCAAGTTCGAAGCAGTGCGCGAAGCGTTCGCGGCGCTGTTCGACGATCCTCAGGAACGTGGCGCAGCCTTGTGCATCCAGGTCGGCGGTGAAACCGTCCTCGACCTCTGGTCCGGTACCGCCGACAAGGATGGCAGCGAAGCCTGGCACAGCGACACCATCGCCAACCTGTTCTCCTGCACCAAGACCTTCACCGCCGTCACGGCCCTGCAGTTGGTGGCCGAAGGCAAGCTGCAACTGGACGCCCCGGTTGCGCGTTACTGGCCTGAATTTGCTGCGGCCGGCAAAGAATCCGTAACCCTGCGTCAATTGCTCTGCCATCAAGCCGGCTTGCCAGCGTTACGTGAATTGCTGCCCCCGGAAGCCCTTTACGACTGGCAAACCATGGTCGATGCCCTGGCGGCCGAAGCCCCTTGGTGGACGCCGGGCCAAGGCCACGGATACGCCGCGATCACTTACGGCTGGCTAGTCGGCGAGTTGCTGCGACGTGCCGACGGTCGTGGGCCGGGCGAGTCCATCGTGGCGCGTGTGGCCAAGCCTTTGGGACTGGATTTCCATGTCGGCCTGGCCGATGAAGAATTCCACCGCGTGGCGCATATCGCCCGAGGCAAGGGGAACGTCGGCGACGCCGCTGCCCAACGCCTGCTGCAAGTGACCCTGCGCGAGCCGACAGCCATGACCACGCGTGCCTTCATCAACCCGCCGTCGATCATGACCAGCACCAACAAGCCCGAGTGGCGGCGCATGCAGCAACCTGCCGCCAACGGTCACGGCAACGCTCGTAGCCTGGCAGGTTTCTACGCCGGCCTGCTCGACGGCAGTCTGCTGGAAAGCGAAATGCTCGAGGAGCTGACCCGCGAACACAGCCTTGGCGAAGACAAGACTTTATTGACCCGGACCCGCTTCGGTCTGGGGTGCATGCTCGATCAACCGGACGTACCTAACGCGACTTACGGCCTCGGCCCGCGCGCGTTCGGGCATCCGGGCGCTGGCGGCTCCATCGGCTTTGCCGACCCGGAATACGATGTGGCCTTCGGCTTTGTGACAAATACCCTGGGGCCGTACGTCTTGATGGATCCACGCGCGCAAAAGCTTGCGCGAGTATTGGCCACTTGTCTGTAAAACCCGCTCGAGGGTTCCGCAACCGGAACCCGACAGTGTTTTCGGCTTCAAAGCGTCAGTTTGTGCAGGCCGGTTCGGTCTGACTTTTCATTACTTCATATTTGTGGATATCCAATGTCATCCAAACAAACCCTCGCCCTGGCCCTGTGCTTTGCTATCACCGGTTGTGCACAGACACCAAAAAGTGATTCCGATGGCGGTAGCTGGTGGTCGTTCGGCTCCTCCGACAAAGTCGCCGCTAAAGAACCGACTCCGGCTCCAGTCCCACTCAAACCTGCTGCCACGGCCCCGGTTGCCAAAGCCGAAAGCACCAGCCCTTGGTACTGGCCGTTCGGTTCCGATGACGCTGTCGACAAGGCTGCTGTAAAGCCGGAAGTGAAACCTGAAGCCAAACCGACCCAGGTGGCCAAGGCTGAGACGGGTAACAGTTGGTGGTGGCCGTTCGGTGGTAAGGAGCAGAGCGGCGCCAAAGCCGTACCGATGCCAGACCCTAAAGTCACCCAGGCCTGGCTCGACGATTACGAGCCGCGCCTGCGTGAAGCGATCAAGGACAGCAACCTGAAACTTGAACGCCGTGAAAACGTGTTGGTGGTGATCGCACCGGTAGAAGGCTCCTTCAACCCGGACCGTCCTGCCATGCTGCTGCCGGTCACCCTCGGCCCGTTCACGCGTGTTGCGAAAATCCTCGAGGTCGACCCAAAAACTGCCGTGCTGGTACTCGGTCACAGTGATACGTCGGGTGCTGCACCGGCCAACGTGAAACTGAGCCAGGAGCGTGCACAAGCGGTAGCCGCGATTTTCCGTCTCAGCGGTTTGCAGCGTGATCGCTTGATGCTGCGCGGCATGGGCGGTGAAGCCCCGCGTGCCGCCAACGACAGCGTCGAAGGCCGTGCCTTGAATCGTCGCGTGGAATTGCTGGTGACCCCGCAAAACACCATGGTGGCGCTGTTGAGCAAGTACAACATGCCGGCCCCTGCGCCAGTGACCATGATCGCGGCCAAGGACATCAAGCCTGTGGCCACACCGGTCACTCCTGCGCCAGCCGCGAAAAAAGCGACTGTGCCTGCCACTAAAAAGGCTCCGGCCCATAAAGCCACTGCCAAGAAAGCACCCGCTAAAACCGCAACGCCGGCGAAGAAAACGACACCGGCCAAAGCAGCTGCCGACACCAAGAAAGTCGCCGTCACCGCAGACGCCACTAAAAAGTGATTCGTTAACCAAAAGGAATGCGCCATGACCCAGCGCCTGGCTGATATGCGTCGTGACTACACCCGTGATGGCCTGACCGAGGCTCAAGCACCGGCAGAGCCGTTCGGGCTGTTCCACCAATGGTTTGCCGATGCGGTGAAAACCGAGCAGGTGCCGGTGGAGGCGAACGCCATGACCTTGGCGACCGTCGATCAGGACGGTCGGCCACATTGCCGCATTCTGTTGCTCAAAGGCCTGGACGAGCAGGGCTTTACGTTCTTCACCAACTACGAAAGTGCCAAGGGTCAGCATCTGGCGGCGAATCCGTTCGCGGCCATGACCTTTTTCTGGCCGGCCCTGGAGCGCCAGGTGCGTATCGAAGGTCGGGTGGTGAAGGTTTCGCCTGAAGAGTCTGATGCGTATTTCCAGGTTCGTCCGCTGGGCAGTCGGCTCGGTGCCTGGGCATCACCGCAGAGTCGGGTGATTGCTGATCGTGCGGAACTGGAGGCGCTGCTCAAGAACACCGAGCAACGTTTCAGCGACACGGCACCGCATTGTCCGGATCACTGGGGTGGTTATCGCTTGCTGCCGGAGCGCATCGAGTTCTGGCAAGGCCGCGCAAGCCGTCTGCATGACCGCCTCAACTACCGTTTACAGGGCACCGACTGGATTCTTGAACGTCTGGCACCCTGAAACAGTCTACCGATCGTGATAGCCTTCCGCAGCGGCCTCAAGCCACTGCGGCAGGTCCCGGCGCTTGATCTTCTGCGCCTGAGCGTTCGCCAGTTGCTGGAGCATGAAAGCTTTTTTCTGCTCGTCTTTACCCGCCAGGGCCAACGCCAGATCGCGGTCCATCCAGCGCTTTATCCGCACGTACAGCCACCAGTGGAAGTACAGACCCGCGACGGTAGTGACGACGATGATGAAGTAATCCATGACAATCCTTGGGGCAGCGGCGCAGATTCCGGATAATGCCGCTACTGTGTGGTGAGTTCGTGGTAGCGCCTGTACCGGGCCTGAATCAAACCATTTTTATCCGGGCGATGCCGTGACAGGCGTCAAGCTGCGGAGTTTAATGAATACCTGTCTTTTGGAGTTGATGCTATGCGTAAGTCTGTTTTGTTGGTTGCTTCCTTTTCCACGATGGCGATGTTACTCACTGGCTGCCAATCGAGCCTGACCGGTGACTCCTACTCCCGTGATGAAGCGCGTCGTGTTCAAACGATTCGCATGGGCACCATCGAAGCGCTGCGTCCGGTGAAAATCGAAGGCACCAAAACCCCGATCGGCGGCCTCGCCGGTGCAGCGGTCGGCGGCGTTGGCGGGAGCTCCATCGGTGGCGGCAAAGGCAGCATCGTTGCTGCTGTTATCGGCGCAGTCGCCGGCGGCCTGGTGGGTTCGGCAGCTGAAGAAGGCCTGACTCGTACTCAAGGCGTAGAAATCACTGTTCGCGAAGACGACGGCAGCATGCGCGCCTATGTTCAGCAGGTTCAGGAGAATGAAGTATTCCGCGTAGGTGAGCGGGTACGGATTGCGACTGTTGACGGGACTAGCCGCGTTTCGCACTAAGCAGGAACGGGTAAAAGAAAACCCCGATCAGGTGACTGGTCGGGGTTTTTTGTGTCTGTCGCTTTCACCCATTACACGTGAGTTGAAAGTAATGATCGGGATCGTAAATGGGCTTTCCTATGATTTTTTCTATTGCTGACAGTTGCAACTGACTCAGGTTATAGCCTTCCCAGCCTTGCTGGTTTCGAGTCCAGCCCATGATGGATTTGATTTGCTCATCGCAACCTTGCGGCAACTCGACGACAAAGGCTTGGAAATCCGTTTCTTTGTAAAAAGCTTCTACCAGATACTTCAAGGCTCAATCCTCCTTTCTTTTCCCTTTTCCCTTTTCCCTTTTTCTTTTTTCTTTTTTCTTTTTGGACTTTTTGTTTTTTGATTTAGTCGTCTGCTCACCTGTATTTGGATCGAATTCCCCAATGTGTTTACCTCGCGCGTCATACATCTCGATCGCACCATGCATGGAGTCCCATTCCAGAATTAACCCTTTTGCGGTTTTCCATCGTTTACGAAGGGCTCCACCACCTAAAACTGGTGTTTTACGGCCTACAACTCTAGCGTCAGGGTAGGCAGGAAGAGCTTCAGGTGGTGGGTAGTATTCGTGATCTCCCGTCCGAACGCTGACAACAATGTAAACCGGCTTCACCCCCGACCCCACCGGAAACACAAGAATGAAATCCTTGTACTCAGGCGGATACATCGGGTTCACGATAATGCTGTCCGCCGCTGGCGTAGGCGGATACACCCAAATGTGCGGCGCTTGCGGTGCGGCCTCCAGCGCAGGAATGCCAAGGATGTCTGAACCATCCACAGCCGGTGTCCAGATCAGCTCAACGCCGTCCCCGAGATCCGCCACCTGCTGACTGCCGCGCGCTGTGAACTGCACGACATCCACCATTTCCCAATCGCGATTTTTCCCGGTGTAGAACCCGTAGCCCTTGAGACTGCCATCAGCCTGTTGCTCGACCTGCAATCGAACGCGGGTTCTGGCCTGTTTCAGGGCACGCAGTTGGTCTTCGGTATACAGCGCGCTGTCACCCAGGCTMGGKGTCCAGAACAAGGCAACAACACCGGCCAATGTCGCGGCSCCGGCAGCGCCAAGGCCCAGGACCGGAGTAGCAAGARTGGGGGCGCCAAGGGCGAGCCGGCCRATGCCGAGYGAGAGGGTACTGCCACTGATGGTTTCGAGATTCAGTAGCCCTGTGTCGTCTACGTCACGAGCGCCAAGCCAGGCGATTTCACCGTAATCCTTGAGGCTGTCGGTGGGGACGACGCCTGAGGGATTCGAGTAGTCGATGATGGCGTCCGGCAAGTTGCAGGACTTGGCGAACACGCATCCGGCACGAACGGTTTCATCCTTTTTCGTCGAGCCTTGAAAACGATCTTCAAAAGCCTGCTGCCGAGCGAGCATGGCGTCGTAAGCGCTTTGTCGCGCCTCGCGCTCGGCCAGTTCGGTGGTGGTCATGAAGCGGTGGGTGACGTGATGACCGTCACCGGAGGGTGGGTTTTTAACCCTGGGAACTTCCTTGTTGCCAGCCACTGATCTTCCTTGCGTTCGTCCGTCGACAGCTCCCGAAAAAGGAGCTGTGCGACGTTAACGAAGGAGGTTGATGGTGGCTGTAGGACGAGTCCTGAATGTCGACAGGACTGTTCGCTATCTCAGGATTTCAGCACGGCGCCTTTGGCGTTAAGGGGACGGATCAATGTGATCCAGCACCCGGATCGCCGTGATCTCCGCCACCATGATGCTGTTGGAAATACCCAGCAGGGCGTGGCGCGACTCGCCCTCCAGATGATCCACCAAGTGATGGACCATCACATCCACCGAGGCCAGCGTCTCGACCAAAAAAACCGCCAGGGTTTCGGCTGTGGCCTCTGGGTCCACGGCAAACAGTTTGCTGGGTTTACGCGCAGTGGCTTTGATGTCGGCATTCGATGGGAAGTGGAAGTTGAGGGCGCGCTCGGCGGCGTCGTTGAGTTTTTTTGAATCGGGTTCGTACGGGGATGCCGGATCGGTGTCTGGCGGATTGGGCGTTACTTTGAACATTGGCTCGAACCTCATATGAGAGAGGCTGCAACCAGCTCGCGACTAAACGAAATGGAGGCAGCTGTGCACAGGTTAGTCGACCGATGAGCCAAGAAATCGGCGCGCCGAAGCGCCCTGCGCACAGCCGCCATCGAGTGCAGGCATGGGAGACCTGGCTGATAGAGGCATTGTGCGTTCTTGACATCAACGGGCGACTAAACCCGATCACTGATGGGCAGTGACATGAATCAAGTTACCGAGCGGCCTCAAGGCGCACAAGCCGGCGGATTCTGGCGTAGCCGTAGGTAACGGCGCAAGGTCTTGTGGCTTTCAGGACGTAACCTGGACGGGTTTTAAACAAGCCCTTTCGGGCGATGTTTAATACCTCAAAAATCGAAGGTTCGGCTGGCTCAGGATTCGTCGGGACCCGAGACAGGCTTTGAAGGGGTTGGCTTTTGTGCGCGCCAGGCGGCGGGGGGCATGCCGAACTGGGTGATGAACCAGCGTGTGAAGGAACTCGCCATGGAATAGCCGAGCATGTCGGCGATGCGCCCCAGCGAATAGTTCGGGTTCTCCAGGTAACGCAGCACCAGGTCGCGGCGCACGTCGTTGATCAGGTCGTTGAAGGCGCAGCCGTCATCCTTGAGGCGACGTTGCAGCGTGCGTACGTTCATGCCCTGGGTCTGGGCGATCTGTTCGATGGTGGCGCGCCCCATCGGCAGCAGCAGGTAAATGGCCTTGCGCACCTCGAACAGCAACGATTGCCCTTCAGTGCTCAGCAAAGAGTCGAGGTAACCCTGGGCGTAACGGGCCATGGCCGGGTCGGCATGGGGGTTGGTCGCATCCAGGCTGGCATTGGGGCAGACAATGCCGTTGAACTCACTGCCGAACTCCAGCGTGCAGCCGAACAGACGGCGATGCAGTTGCAGGTTGTCTGGAGGCTGGTGCGTGAAGTTGACACTGTAGGGGTGCCAATGCGCGCCTAGCAGCGCCGAGCACAAACGGAACATCACGCCGATCGCCAGCTCGTTGGCTTGCCGGGACGGTCGGAGTGTGTCGGTGACCACCTCTTCGCGAATGATCACCAACTTGCCGGCCTCTTCAATGAAGATGGCCAGCGAGTCGTTCATCAAGTGACGGTAATGCACCACGACCTGCAAGGCTTCACGCAGCGTGCGCTGGTGTGTGAGCAGCAAGCTGACCACCCCGAAGTCCGAGAGTTGACGCGACTCGGCCATGCTCAGGCCGAAGCTCTGGCAGCCACTGGCGACGGCCGAATCCTCCAGCAGACCCACGGCGGAATCGATGGGGATGCGATGCTCCGGCGCCAGCAGTTGGGCCCTGCTCAAACCATTGGCAGCCAGTACGTCACGGGGGTTGAACCCCAGGTATTGAGTGACCTCCAGGTAGTTGGTCAAGACGGCAGCGCGAACAAGCTTTGTCATGCGAAAAGTCTTCCCTGGGCCGGTAGCGTTGGAATGAGCGAGGCGACTATATCCAGCACATCATCAAATGAAAAGTTGTGGTGTTGGCGCTGATGTACAGCCGGTGACACCTCTAATCGCCCTCATCACATCGAGGTAAACCCTTCTCACGTATTGATTACAGTGGTCTTGGGCAATCTCGTTGCAGTTTTCGACCAGCGGGCACCTCACGTCGCCCCCCCAAAATCTGTCATGAAAAGAAAAGCGACTGACGTCCAATGAAAAGCGCCGGGGGTGGGCGCTCTTTAATGTCAGCACTACAAAAAGCTTCTGACCACTGAGTCAGTCGAGTCATCGAGAAAGCGTAGGTGCTGATGTGGACAAACTTCAAACTGTCGCAACCGTTTTGATCGTGCCTGGCCTGCGTGAGCATGTGGCCGAGCATTGGCAAACATTGCTTGAGGCCAAACTCTGCAAAGTACGCAGTGTCCCTCCGCTTGAAACCGACAAGCTCGACTGTGCCGCACGGGTCCGTGCAATCCAGCACGAACTGGAGCAAATCGAAGGGCCGGTGATTCTGGTCGCCCACAGTGCCGGTGTGCTGATGGTCGCGCACTGGGCCGCCAAGCACAGTCGCCCGATCAAGGGTGCGCTGCTGGCTGCACCTCCGGATCTCAACGCAATCTGGCCGCAAGGCTATCCTTCCTCTGAATCACTGCGGGCCCATGGTTGGGATCCGCTGCCCAAAGGTCCGTTGCCGTTCCCAAGTCTGGTGGTCGGCAGCACCAATGATTACCTCGCCAGCCTGGAAGCCGTTAGTGATATGGCTCAGGGCTGGGGCGCCGAACTGCGAAATCTCGGTGCCGTGGGTCATCTTAATCCGGCCGCAGGATTTGGCCACTGGCCACAAGCCGAAGCACTCGTCCTCGAGCTGGATCGCTAGTTCAGGAGCCGACTGGCGTTAAGCCAACCGGCAAATGCCCTCACTCCTGGAAAGCGCAACTCCCTGGAACAAGGGGGTGCGTGAGGGCGAGTGTGCTTAAAACAAATACAAAAATGGCGGAGACAACGCAATGCACAACAATAAGAGTCACGGGTTCACAGTTTCGCGATACACCTTGCTGGCCTCGGCCATTCTGGCCGCGACAATGCCGACCGCCCACGCGTTTGAATTTGATACAGGTAATCCGGACTGGGCCGCTCGTTTGGATAACACCGTGAAGTACAACTACGGTGTGCGTACCGAAAGCGCCGACAAGCGCATGCTGGGGACGCCGAACAACAACGACGGTGACTACAATTTCCGCAAGGCGGGTACCAACATCACCAACCGTGTCGATCTGTTGACCGAGATGGACGTGGTGTACAAGAACGCCATGGGCTTTCGTGTCAGCGCCGCCAGCTGGTACGACAAGGCGTATGAGAACACCGGTTCCAACTCCAACCCGTTCGTCAACGGCAATGATGCACGCTCCGGTCTGGTCGCCAACGATCCACGCCTGGCCGGTGTCACCAACGACAACGTCGGTAATGGCAGCCCGCACCTGAGCAACTACGCCCAGCGCTACTACACCGGTCCGTCCGGCGAAATCCTCGATGCCTTCGTGTTCTACAGCACCGAAGTGGGCGAGGAGTCGATGTTCAGCGCCAAGGCTGGCCAGCACAACGTGTTCTGGGGCGAGACCATTCTCAACCCGGTGCATTCGGTCAGCTACGGCCAGTCCGGCCTCGATCTGGCCAAGCTGGCCGCATCGCCGGGTACTGAAGCCAAAGAGCTGTTCGTGCCGCGTAACCAGTTGTCGATGTCGTTCACCGTCAATCCCGAGTTGACCGTGGGCGCCCAGTATTTCCTGAATTGGGATGCTGCGCGTCTGCCGGAAGCGGGCACCTATTACGGTGGTTCCGACCTGGTCGGCTTCGGTGCGCAGTCGTTCCTGCTCGGCAACACCAACGCCGTGGTACCTGGCAGCCCATTGGGTTGCGGCCTGGCGCCGTGCAACGGCTTGACCAACGTGCGTCGCGGTCATGACCTGACACCGCACGACAGCGGCGACTGGGGCGTAATGGCCAAGTGGTCGCCAGCCTGGCTGGATGGCACGCTCGGCGTTTACTACCGCGAAACGTCGGAAATCCTGCCGCAAGCGTGGCTGGATGCCAGAGGCATTACCTCGGCCAACCCCAACGGCACCCGCCCGACCGGGCAAGTGCCTGCGGTGGTCAACACCCTCAACTCGCTGAACACTGCCACCTATCAACTGGCCTATGCCGACAACATCAAGATCGCCGGCCTGAGCCTGTCCAAGGACGTGGGCGGGGTGAGCGTGGGTTCGGACCTGAACATCCGTCACAACATGCCGTTGGCCAGTATCCCGGCGATTGTCAGCACCGCCAGCCCGCTGGGTCTGGGCAAAGGCCTGGGCCTGTTGCCGGCGCGTACGGATGCCACGGGTGTGGTTTATGACACCCCGAGCCGCGGCGACAGCATGAGCGCCACCGGCGACACCTTGCACTGGACGCTCAACGGTCTGATGACCCTGCCGAAAACACCGGTGTTCGATCAGGCAACAGTGCTTGCTGAACTGTATTACAGCAACCTGTTGAGCCTCGATGACAAGAACGAAGCACTCTACAAGGGCAAGGGCACCTATCGCGGCATCGACGCGCCGACCCGTGACAACTGGGGCCTGGCCGTCAACTTCACCCCGACCTGGTACCAAGTGTTCCCAGGCGTCGACCTCAACGCTCCGATGTCCGTCAACGTGGGTCTTGACGGCGTGTCACCGGTGTCCGGTGGCGGTGCCAAGGACACCGGCAACTATGCCGTCGGCGTGGGTGCCGTTGTGTACAACAAATACTTTGTCGACCTGAAATACGTGGACTCCTTCGGCCAGACCGAGAAGTGCAATAAAAGTGGCGTGAGCACCGGCCCGACGGGTGGCGATGGCTCTACTCCAAACGCTTTTAGCGGTAACGAAAACTATGCGTGCTACGCCGGTGGCTACTCGTCCTTCTCGGGTGGCGGTGCCACGACTGAAGACCGTGGTGCTGTTTACCTGACGATGAAAACCACCTTTTGATTCACCACTGATTTGCTCAATGCAAGCAGGAGAATAACAATATGAAATTTGTACAAACCGTATTGGCTGCCTCGCTGGCGATGGTCATCGCTGCTCAGGCACACGCCGCCGTATCGGCCCAGGACGCCGCCAAACTGGGCAGCAACCTGACCCTGGTCGGTGCTGAAAAAGCCGGTAATGCCGATGGTTCCATCCCCGCCTACAACGGTGGTCTGACCACGCCGCCGGCCAGCTTCAAATCCGGTGACAGCATGCGTCCGGATCCTTTTGCCAGCGAAAAGCCGCTGCTGGTCATCGACGGCAAGAACGTCGATCAGTACAAGGGCATGCTCACCGCAACCACGGCGGAACTGGCCAAGCGTTTCCCTACCTTCCATGTTGACGTGTACCCGACTCACCGTACCGTCTCGTTGCCTCAGGCCATCCTGGACAACGGCGTGAAAAACGCCACTGGCGCCAAGTCCCTTGAAGGTGGCCTGGCCATCGACAACGTGTTGCCGGGCATTCCGTTCCCGATTCCGCAGTCGGGCAACGAAGCGATGTGGAACTTCCTGTTGCGCTACCAAGGCGTCAGCATCAGCTCCAAGTACGACTCCTGGAACGTCGACTCGGCTGGCGTGGCGAGCCTGGCGACCACCGGGCAAGCGAACATCTCCTACCCGATCTATGAAAACCTCTCGCAGCCGATCAGCAGCGCTGACGTGTACTACCAGATGAAGCTGCAGTACACCGGCCCGGCGCGTCGTGCCGGCGAAGCAGTGATGCTCAAGGACGCCGCCAACCCGTTGCAACAACCGCGTCGCGCCTGGCAGTACTTGCCTGGCCAGCGTCGGGTCAAGCTCGCGCCGAACCTGGCTTACGACACGCCTAACCCAGGCACCGCAGGCGCAGGCACCTACGACGACGTGTTTGTGTTCAACGGCGCGCTGGACCGCTACGACTGGAAGTTGGTGGGCAAGCAGGAAATGATCGTGCCTTACAACACCTACAAGCTGACCTACGTCCAGGATCCGAAGTCGCTGACCACCCCGAATCACCTGGCACCTGATTTTGTGCGCTGGGAAAAACACCGCGTATGGGTCGTGGAAGGCAACCTCAAGGCCGGTGCCCGTCACATCTACCAGAAGCGTCGCTTCTACCTCGACGAAGACAGCTGGACAGCTCTGGCCTCGGACCAATATGACGCCCGTGGTCAGCTCTACCGTGGTTCGTTTGCCTTCCTCAGCCAAAGCTATGACAAGCAGGTTCCAGACTCCACCCCGTTCATGATCTATGACCTGGTGGGCGGTTCCTACAACATCAACGGTGTGGTCGGCCCTTACGGCGGCATCAAGTACATCGAACCGCTCTCCAAGGCTCAGTGGTCGTCGGAATCCCTGGCGGGCGCCGGCATTCGCTAAGCAAACCGCGACAAAACGTTCATGCGGTCCACGGCTCACAAAGCCGTGTGACCGCGCGACGGTTGGTGCTCGCTGATCAGCGCGGCGCCAGTTCTTAACGTCGGGCTGCATGGTTGCAGGCCCTGACGCGGTTTTCCCAAGAGGACGCGGTATGTGTTCGAAAAAGTACCTGCAGCTGGCGTTCGGCGCCCTGCTTGTCTTGTCACAGGGCGCCACCCAGGCGGCCGGCTATATCGATGTGCTGGATCTGCCTGCCAGAGTCAGTGCCTTGGCGGTCAGCAGTCCGTTGTCCGGCATGACCCGTGCGGGCGACCGTTTGGTTGCCGTCGGGCAGCGTGGACACATTCTCTATTCCGATGACAGCGGTAAACACTGGCAGCAAGCAGCCGTGCCAGTGAGTGCCGATCTCAGTGCGGTCAATTTTCCATCTGCCAGGGAAGGCTGGGCGGTCGGAAATGACGGCGTGGTGTTGCACAGCAGTGATGCTGGCGTGACCTGGACCAAACAACTGGATGGACGCCAGATCGGTGAGTTGCTGGTCAAGCATTACGATGCATTGGCCAGCGCCGAACCGGGTAACGAAGAATGGTCGCGGCTGGCTGCCGAAGGCCAGCGACTGGCAGAGCAGGGCGCCGACAAACCTTTGCTCGACGTCTGGTTTGCCAACGAACAGGTCGGCTATGTGGTCGGCGTGTTCAACCTGATTCTGCGTACCGAAGACGGTGGCCAGACCTGGACCCCGTTCCAGGATCGTACCGACAACCCGCAAGGCTTTCACCTCAATGCCATCGCTTCGACTGGCGACGCTTTGTATATCGCCGGCGAGCAAGGTCTGTTGCTCAAATGGGATGACGTCGGCCAGCGTTTCGCCGCCGTACAAACCCCTTATCAAGGCAGTTTCTTCGGCGTGATTGGCAAGCCGGGGGAAGTGGTCGTCTACGGATTGCGCGGCAACGTGTTGCGCAGCACCGATGGCGGCCAGAGTTGGACCGCGCTGGACAGCGGCCTGCACATCAGCGTCACCGCCGGCCTCATCGATCTCCATGGCGATTACCGCCTGTTCACCTTGGGCGGGCAGATGCTGGTCAGCCAGGGCACTGGCGCGCAATTGCATCTGGTTCAGCGCCCCGTACCGACGCCGATAGCCGGCGCCACCCAGGCCAACGACGGCTCACTGGTGGTCGCGGGTAGCCGTGGTGCCCGGGCACTGTTCGTCGAATAAGACCTTGAACCTTTAAAGCGAGAACCCAGACATGGGCAATATCAAACAAGACGCCATGCCGGTGATCCGCGACGTGCGCGATTTCGACCGTAAATCCGGCAATCTGCTCGAACGGCTGGTGTTCAACTACCGCCCGCTGTTCATGCTGATGATGGCGCTGGCCACCGTGGTGCTGGGCTACATGGCCGCGACACGCCTGGAGCTGCGTCCCAGCTTCGAAAAAATGATTCCGCAAAGCCAGCCGTACATCCAGAACTTCCTGGAAAACCGCCAGTCGCTGCGTGGCCTGGGTAACTCGGTGCGCGTGGTGGTGGAAAACACCCAGGGCGATATTTTCGATCCCGGTTACCTGGACGTGCTCAAGCAGGTCAACGATCAATTGTTCCTCACCGAGGGCGTCGAGCGGGCCTGGATGAAGTCGTTGTGGAGCCCGGCGGTACGCTGGACCGAAGTCACCGAGGAAGGTTTCCAGGGTGGCCCGGTGATGCCCGATACCTACCAGGGCAAACCTGAAGAAATCGAGCAACTGCGCCAGAACATTTCCCGTGCCGGTATCGTCGGCAGCCTGGTGGCCAGCGACTTCAAATCGAGCATGCTGATTGTGCCGCTGATGGACAAGGCAGCGGCTGGTGGCCAGCGCATCAACTATCACGCGTTCTCGCAGATGCTCGAAGAGCAGTTGCGCGACAAAATCGAATACGCCGGTGACAGCGCAGCGCGCAAGTCCGGCGTTGAAGGCAAGGGTCACTACAAGGTTCGGGTGATCGGTTTCGCCAAGTTGATGGGCGACCTGATCGATGGCCTGATTCAGGTGATGATGTTCTTCGGCCTGGCTGTCGTGACCTCGCTGATTATCATCTACGCCTACACCCGTTGCATACGCAGCACCCTGCTGGTGGTCGGCTGCTCGTTGATCGCGGTGGTCTGGCAATTGGGCATCGTCGCCTGGCTGGGCTACGCCATCGACCCGTACTCGGTGCTGGTGCCGTTCCTGATTTTCGCCATCGGTGTGTCCCACGCGGCGCAGAAGATGAACGGCATCATGCAGGACATCGCTCGCGGCACCCACAAGCTGATCGCCGCGCGCTACACCTTTCGCCGTCTGTTCATCGCCGGCGTTACTGCGCTGCTGGCCGACGCCGTGGGCTTTGCCGTGTTGATGCTGATCGACATTCCGGTGATCCAGGACCTGGCCATTACCGCGAGTATTGGTGTTGCGGTGTTGATCTTTACCTCGCTGCTGCTGATGCCGGTTGCGCTGTCCTATGTCGGCGTCGGCGCCAAGGCGGCCGAACGTGCCCTGAAAATCGACACCCGCGCCGACCGCCACAAAGGCTTCGGTCGCTTGTGGGATATGCTCGACCGCTTCACCACCKCCAAGTGGGCGACAGGTGCTGTGCTGGTCGCGTTGCTGATGGGCGTCGGCGGTTTCATGGTCAGCCAGCACCTGAAGATCGGCGACCTGGAAAGTGGTGCGCCGGAGTTGCGTGCCGACTCGCGTTATAACCGTGACAACGCTTACATCACCCAGCACTACGCGCTGTCCAGCGACCTGTTTGCGGTGATGATCAAGACTGCACCGGAAGGCTGCCTGAACTACAAGACGCTGGTGCTTGCCGATCGCCTGGCCTGGGAACTGCAACAGAATCCGGGCGTGCAGGCGACCACGTCGCTGGTCAACGCCGTGCGTCAAATCACGGCCGGGACCTACGAGGGCAACCCCAAGCTCAACAACATCCAGCGTAACCAGGACGTTCTGAACTACGCCGCGCAACAAGCCTCGGTCAACTCTCCTGAGTTGTTCAACACCGATTGCTCGCTGATGCCGGTGATTGCTTACCTCAAGGACCACAAGGCCGAAACCCTGGACGCCGTGGTCGCCATTGCGGACAAGTTTGCCAAGGAAAACAGCACCGATGATCGTCAGTTCCTGCTGGCTGCCGGCAGCGCCGGTATCGAAGCGGCGACCAACATCGTGGTGCGCGAGGCCAACCACACCATGCTGCTTTACGTCTACGCAGCGGTGACGTTGTTCTGCCTGATCACCTTCCGCAGCTGGCGCGCGACGCTGGTGGCGCTGTTGCCTCTGGTCCTGACTTCGATTCTTTGTGAAGCCTTGATGGTGGCCATGGGCATCGGCGTGAAAGTGGCGACTTTGCCCGTGATCGCGTTGGGGGTGGGGATCGGCGTGGACTACGCGTTGTATCTGCTCAGTGTGCAGTTGCATTTCCAGCGCCAGGGTCTGTCGCTGTCCCAATCCTACCGCAACGCCGTGTCGTTCACGGGCCGGGTGGTCGGCCTGGTCGGCATCACCCTGGCGGCAGGCGTGGTGTGCTGGGTCTGGTCGCCGATCAAGTTCCAGGCTGACATGGGCATCCTGCTGACCTTCATGTTCCTGTGGAACATGCTCGGCGCGCTGATCCTGATTCCGGCCCTGTCGTACTTCCTGTTGCGCAATCGGGCGCTGGAACGGGGTGACGTTACCGACGAAACCCCAGCACAAACCGATACCTGCGATACCGCTCAACGTCCTGGCATGCCCCATGCCGTGACCACTTCCGAGTAAGTTAAAGATGTCTGACTACAACGCTCCTCTGCGCGACATGCGCTTCGTACTCAACGAGGTTTTTCAGGTGTCCCGGCTGTGGGCCAGTTTGCCTGGCCTGGCTGAAGTGATCGATGAAGAAACCGCTGCCGCGATCCTCGAAGAGGCCGGCAAAATCAGCGGCGAAGTCATTGCACCCTTGAACCGTGCCAGCGACGAACAGGGTTGCACCTGGAACAACGGCTCGGTCAGCGCACCGGACGGTTTTGCGCAGGCGTACCAGGCATTCGCCGAGGGCGGTTGGGTCGGTGTCGGCGGTGATCCGCACTACGGTGGCATGGGCATGCCCAAGGCCATTTCCGCGCAGGTCGAAGAGATGGTCAACGCGGCCAGCCTGTCGTTCGGCCTGTACCCGATGTTGACCGCCGGCGCGTGCCTGTCGATCAAGGCCCACGCCAGTGAAGAACTGAAAGCGACGTACCTGCCGAACATGTACGCCGGCACATGGACCGGTTCGATGTGCCTGACCGAGGCCCATGCCGGCACCGATCTGGGCTTGATTCGCACCAAGGCCGAACCTCAGGCCGACGGCAGCTATGCGATCAGCGGCAGCAAGATTTTCATCACCGGCGGCGACCACGACCTGACGGAAAACATCATCCATCTGGTCCTGGCCCGCCTGCCGGATGCACCGGCGGGGCCTAAAGGCATTTCCCTGTTCCTGGTGCCGAAAGTATTGGTCAATGCCGACGGTTCACTGGGCGAAAAAAACGCCCTGTCCTGCGGCTCCATCGAGCACAAGATGGGCATCAAGGCCTCCGCTACCTGCGTCATGAACTTTGACGGCGCGAAAGGCTGGATCGTCGACGCGCCGAACAAAGGCCTGGCGGCGATGTTCACCATGATGAATTACGAACGCCTGGGTGTGGGTATCCAGGGCCTGGCACAGGGTGAGCGCTCGTATCAGAACGCCGTCGCCTATGCCCGTGACCGCCTGCAAAGTCGTGCGCCGACCGGCGCGCAATGCAAAGACAAATCCGCCGACCCGATCATCGTCCACCCGGACGTGCGCCGCATGCTGCTGACCATGAAAGCCTTGAACGAAGGCGGTCGTGCATTCTCGACGTACGTGGCCATGCAACTGGACACCGCCAAGTACAGCGAAGACGAAACGACCCGCAAGCGTGCTGAAGAATTGGTGGCGTTGCTGACGCCGGTGGCCAAGGCGTTTCTCACCGACATGGGCCTGGAGACCACGATTCACGGTCAGCAAGTCTTCGGCGGCCACGGCTACATTCGCGAGTGGGGCCAGGAGCAACTGGTGCGCGACGTGCGCATCACGCAAATCTACGAAGGCACCAACGGCATCCAGTCGCTGGACCTGGCCGGGCGCAAGATCGTCGCCAGCGGCGGGGCGCTCTATCGTCTGTTCGCTTCGGAAATTCGCGACTTCACCGCCAACGCCAGTGCTGACCTTGGCGAGTTCACCAAGCCGTTGAACGCGGCTCTGGACACCCTCGACGAATTGACCGAGTGGTTGCTGGACCGGGCGAAAAACAACCCGAACGAAATCGGTGCAGCCTCGGTCGAGTACCTGCATGTGTTCGGCTACACCGCCTACGCCTACATGTGGGCGCTGATGGCCAAGGCCGCCCTGAGCGCGCCTTCCGAGGACGACTTCTACGCGAGCAAGCTCGGCACCGCGCGTTTCTACTTCGCCCGGTTGTTGCCGCGCATCCATTCGTTGAGCGCGTCGGCCCAGGCCGGCAGCGAATGCCTCTACGAACTGGATGCAGAGCAGTTCTGATCGCCATGCCCCCGCGACTTCCGGCCTAGCGCCGGAAGTCGAATGCAACCGTGTGCATCACGGGGCATTGAGCCAACGCTAAAAAGGACCAGGAACCCCCAACCATGATGGCGACAAAAATAATCCCGCCCGCCGACGGCGCCTATGCCTATCCCTTGCTGATCAAACAGCTCTTGCTGTCCGGTGTGCGCTACGAGCCGGGCCGGGAAATCGTGTATGCCGACAAACTGCGCTACAGCTACCAGACGCTCAACAAGCGTATCCGCCGGCTGGCCAATGCCCTGACGGCGGCCGGCGTCAAGGCTGGCGACACCGTGGCATTGCTCGACTGGGACAGCCATCGCTACCTGGAGTGCTTCTTCGCCGTGCCGATGATCGGCGCGGTGCTGCACACGGTGAACATCCGTCTTTCGCCGGATCAGGTGCTCTTCACCATGAACCACGCCGAAGATGATGTGGTGCTGGTGCATGATGATTTCCTGCCGTTGCTGGAGCCGATCCAGGACAAACTCACCACCGTCAAACGCTACGTGCAATTGACGGACGATTCGGCGACCGATACCTCATTACCGGTGTTGGGCGAGTATGAGCACCTGCTGTCCCAGGCCTCAGACCAGTACGACTTCCCCGATTTTGACGAGAACTCGGTGGCGACGCTGTTCTACACCACCGGCACCACCGGCGACCCGAAAGGGGTGTATTTCACCCACCGCCAATTGGTCCTGCACACGTTGAATGCCGTCGCCACGCTGGGCGTTTATCAAGGCCAGCCGCTGCTGCGTTCCGATGACGTGTACATGCCCATCACACCGATGTTTCACGTGCATGCGTGGGGTGTGCCGTATGTCGCGACACTGATGGGCATCAAGCAGGTCTATCCCGGCCGCTACGAACCCAACAGCCTGGTCAAACTCTTCCGCGAAGAAAAGGTCACGTTCTCCCACTGCGTACCGACCATTTTGCAAATGATCCTGAACTGCGAGGCGGCCAAACAGACCCGTTTCGACGGTTGGAAAATGCTCCTGGGCGGCAGCGCGTTGACCCTGGGGATTGCCAGCGAGGCGAGCGCCAAAGGGATTGCGGTGCACTGCGGTTACGGCATGTCGGAAACCTGCCCACTGCTGTGCCTGACTTACCTGCGTGAAGACGACCTTGCGCAATCCACCGAGGAGCAACTGGCCATCCGCATCAAGACCGGGACACCGGTGCCGATGGTCGACCTGAAAATCATCGATGCCAGTGGCAACGACGTTGTCCATGACGGCGAGTCCCTTGGGGAAATCGTGGTCCGCGCGCCCTGGCTGACCCAAGGCTATTTGCATGAGCCCGAAAAGGGCGCCGAGCTGTGGCAGGGCGGTTGGCTGCACACCGGCGACATGGCTTCCATCGACCCGTTGGGCGGGGTGGAAATCAAAGACCGAATCAAGGATGTGATCAAGACCGGGGGCGAGTGGATCAGCTCCCTGGAGCTGGAGAGCCTGATCAGCGAGCACGAGGCGGTGATGTCCGTCGCGGTCGTCGGCATTGTCGATGAACAGTGGGGCGAACGGCCCATGGCGCTGGTGGTGTGCGAACCGGGGCAGTATCTGGATCGTAAAATCCTTGAAGCGCATCTTCAAGGCTTTGTCGAGAGTGGCCGCATCAACAAATGGGCGATCCCCAAGCAGTTCAAGTTCGTGGCTGAAATCCCCAAGACCAGTGTGGGGAAAATCAACAAGAAGCTCATTCGCGAACACGCGTTGGCTGAAGGTTGAGGCCACCGGGAGTTGGCTGGACGCGGACTTCCCGGGGTAGTAAATGAACGTGGCGTGAGGG
The DNA here is from genome assembly GCF_056405815.1 of Pseudomonas sp. P1_F1_2. Lineage (NCBI taxonomy): Bacteria > Pseudomonadati > Pseudomonadota > Gammaproteobacteria > Pseudomonadales > Pseudomonadaceae > Pseudomonas > Pseudomonas sp. P1_F1_2. The sequence continues at coordinate 73,495 of NZ_JBFUBK010000017.1, forward strand.
CAACC
>NZ_JBFUBK010000018.1:0-66532 GCF_056405815.1 Pseudomonas sp. P1_F1_2
CCTGAAGAGGTCGCCTTTTTTATGTCCGCGGGTTTTACACCGCGGCTTTACGCAACGTCGCCATGAACGCCGCCGCGCCGATGAACAGCCCGGCAAAGGTACGGTTCATGCGTTTTTGCTGCTTGGGGGTGCGCAACAGGCGCAGCACCTTGGACGCCAACCCGGTGTAACCGGCCATGACGATCAGATCAACACAGATCATGGTCACGCCAATGATCAGGTACTGGATCAGCAGCGGTGCATGCGGATCAATGAACTGCGGCAACACCGCCAGCATGAACACCAGCGCCTTGGGGTTGCTGATGTTGACCAGGAAACCGCGGAACACCAGCGCCATCGGCTTGCCAATCTGACGCACTGCGGCATCGTCGCTCATGTCGCTGGGTAGCGCGCGCCATTGCTTGATGGCGAGGTAAACCAGGTACGCCACGCCGAACCATTTGATCGCATAGAAGGCCGAGGCTGAAGCGGTGAGGATCGCGCCCACACCGGCGCCGACAATCGCGATCTGCACCGCCAGGCCTAATTGCAGGCCCAGTGCGTTCCAGTAACCGCGCCAGAAACCGTATTGCAGACCGCTGGACATCGACGCAATGGCGCCGGCACCGGGTGACAGACTGATCACCCAGCAGGCTGCAAAAAACGCCAGCCATGTTTGAAGCTCCATTGCACACCTCGACTCAGACTCGTGACAGACGTCTAAGCTAATGCGGCTTTGGGCTGATGACCATCAATTTTTTGCAGGATATTGCGGCTGCCGACCAGCGTGGTCGGCATCCCGGCTATTTTTCGAAACCGCTCGAGGGGAATACATCCGTACCGCGCCAGCGTCGAACCGAGCGCTGGAAGAACAGGCTGTTGGGCACTTGAACCATGGCACTGCCGGTGCCAAGTTCTTCCGCTTCGATCAGCGTGGTGTAAAGCAGATTGATCGCCACTACCCGGCCTTTGACGCCGGGCTTGTCGGTGGTGTCCACCAACTCGACCACGTCGCCGAGGCGAAACGGGCCGACGGTGAAAATCAGGATCGCGCACAGCAGGTTGGAGAGCACACTCCACATGGCGAAAAACGCCACCGCCGCCACCGCAACGAAGCCCGACAGCGCGGTCCACAGAACCGTGGCCGACACCCCGAGGCGCTCCAGCACGAAAATCAGCGCACTGCCCATAATCAGCCAGCGCAATCCACCGCGTAGCGGCATCAGCAACTGCGGCGGAAACGGATAGCGCTCGCCCAGTCGGGTCAGGCCTTTGGCAACGAAGCGCTGGGTGAAATAGCCAGCCAGCAGAATCAGCAGGATTTGCACGACCAGCCAGAGGGGTTCGATCCAGTCTGCCGGCAACGGCAGCTTGAACGCCTCCATCAAGACAGCGCCTCCAGCTCGGCCTGCATGCTTTCCAGCAGTTCAAGCGCTTCCATCCAGGCTTCTTCCAGTTCGGCTTCGCGCACCTTCAACCTGGCCTGTTCGGCCAGCAGATCGCGCAAGTCGTTCTTGCGCGCCGGCTCGTAGATGTCGCTGTCACCCAGGCTGGCGTCAATCTTCGCCAGTTTCTCGTGCAGTTTGCCAAGCTCGGCTTCCAGCTTGTCGGCCTCACGCTTGTGCGGCGCCAGTTGCTGACGCAACGCAGCAGCGGCCTGACGCTGGGCCTTCTTGTCGGTTTTGTCCGGGTTGACCGGTGTGTTGCTGACCGGCGCATTGCGCTGGCGATAGTCCACCAGCCAACGGGTGTAGTCTTCCAGGTCGCCGTCGAACTCCTCGACCTTGCCGTCCGCCACCAGGTAGAAATTGTCCGTGGTGCTTTTGAGCAAATGGCGATCGTGGGAGACCACCAGTACCGCGCCACTGAATTCCTGCAGGGCCATGGTCAGCGCCAGGCGCATTTCCAGGTCCAGGTGGTTGGTTGGCTCATCGAGCAGCAACAGGTTCGGTCGGCCCCAGGCGATCAACGCCAGTGCCAGGCGGGCCTTCTCGCCACCGGAGAAGTTCAGCACCGGCTCATCGATGCGTGCACCACGGAAGTCGAAACCGCCAAGGAAGTCGCGCAGGGTCTGCTCGCGCTCGGTCGGAGCCAGGCGCTGCAAGTGCAGCAACGGGCTGGCCTTGGAGTCGAGTGAGTCCAGCTGATGCTGGGCGAAGTAGCCGACGACGGTGTTCTCGCCACGGGTCAGTCGGCCGGACAACGGCTCGAGTTCACCGGCCAGGTTTTTGATCAGGGTCGATTTACCGGCACCGTTCGGGCCAAGCAAACCGATCCGCGCACCGGGGGTCAGTTGCAGCTTGACCTTCTCCAGCACGGCTTTGTCGCCATAACCCAGCCGGGCATCGGACAGATCGATCAGCGGGCTGGAGATTTTCTGTGATTCGCGGAAAACGAAATCGAACGGTGAATCGACATGGGCGGCGGACAGTTCTTCCATCCGTTCCAGCGCCTTGATCCGGCTCTGGGCCTGACGGGCCTTGGTGGCCTGGGCCTTGAAGCGGGCGATGTAGCTTTCCATGTGCGCACGTTGCGCCTGCTGCTTCTCGTAGGCCTGCTGCTGCTGGGCCAGACGTTCGGCGCGGGCGCGTTCGAAGGCGCTATAACCACCGCGGTACAGGGTGATCTTGCGTTGATCGACGTGAGCCACGTGATCGACCACGGCATCGAGGAAGTCCCGGTCGTGGGAAATCAGCATCAAAGTGCCGGGGTAGCTTTTGAGCCACTCTTCGAGCCAGATGATGGCGTCGAGGTCCAAGTGGTTGGTCGGTTCGTCGAGTAGCAACAAGTCCGAGGGGCACATCAAAGCTTGCGCCAGGTTCAGACGCATCCTCCAACCACCAGAGAAATCTCCTACCTGACGATCCATCTGCTCGTTGGTGAATCCAAGGCCGGCCAGCAACTTGCGGGCCCGGGCATCGGCGGTGTAACCGTCGGCGCTGTCGAGTTCCGCGTGCAGGCGGGCCTGAGCGGCACCGTCATGCGCCGCTTCGGCTGCGGCGAGGTCGCGTTGCACCTGGCGCAGGCGCAGGTCGCCATCGAGCACGTAGTCGACCGCCAGGCGTTCGAGCGTATCGACTTCCTGGCGCATGTGGGCGATGCGCCAGTCGGCCGGCAGGAAGCAATCACCCGAGTCCGGGTGCAGTTCGCCCCGAAGCAAGGCGAACAGGCTCGATTTGCCGGCGCCGTTGGCACCGATGAGGCCGGCTTTGTGGCCGGCGTGCAGGGTCAGCTCGGCGTCTTCTAGCAGACGTTGAGGGCCACGCTGTAAAGTCAGGTTCTGAAGTCGAATCATAATGGCGGCGGAGTCTACCAGCTTCGCTCGCAACTGGCGCGAGTAGCACTATGTCCTCTGACCTGTGGAGCTTTTCCCTGACGACTTACGCCCGTCCCGGCGTTGAACACGCGTGCCTGCAACTGCAGTCGGCCGGCGTGAATGTGTGTTTGCTGCTCTGTGGATTGTGGCTGGGGGAGCGTGGCGTCGCCTGCAACGAGCATCGAATCAAGAGGCTGCGCGCGGTGGCGGAACCTTGGGATGGGGATGTCGTGCAACCGTTGCGCGCATTGCGCATGCGCTGGAAAGCCGTCGCAACGAAGGACTCCGAGCTGAAAAAATTGCGCGAGCAAGTGCAGGCACTGGAACTGGAAGCCGAGCGACATCTGTTGTTGCGACTGGAGCGATCGGCGCAGAGCTGGCCGCAGAATGAGGCGACCGATCTAACGGCCTGGCTGGAAGGTATGGCGGCAGGCGCCGCCAACCTGGACCGCGACGCGCTGCTTGAGCTGCGCGTCGCGGTAACCGGCACTTAGGAAGCGCTGGTTGGGTTGGTGCTGGAGTTCGACAGTGCGGCTGGCGTTGGCGCAGGCGTGGTTGTCGAGGTGGTTGCGGCGGGTGCAGTCGATGCAACTGGCGCTGGCGTCACTGGCTTGGCAGCGGGCGCAGGGGTCGGTTTGGCAGCGGCGACTGGTTTGGCAGCGACGGGTTTTGCGGCTGGCTTGACTGCAGCAGGCTTGGCCGCTGGTTTTGCAACAGGCTTGGCAACAGCTGGTTTGGCGGCGGCTGGCTTGGCTGCTGGTTTCGCGGCAGCGGCTGGCTTGGCGGCAGCAGGTTTGGCCGCAATTTTAACGGCAGGTTTTGCTGCGGTTTTTACTGCCGGTTTTGCGGCTGGTTTCGCGGCAGCGGTTTTGGCCACGGCAGGTTTAGCGGCCGGTTTCGCAGCAGCAGTTTTAACAGCCGGTTTAGCGGCTGGCTTGGCTGCTGGCTTGGCTACTGCAGTTCTTGCCACAGCAGGTTTGGCGGCAGGCGCTTTGGCAGCCGGTTTGGCAGCGGCGGTTCTCGCGGCGGCTGGTTTGGCGGCTGCAGTTCTCGCCGCTGGTTTTGCGGCAGGCTTCGCAGCGCTGGCAGCGACTGGTTTTTTCACCGCCGGTTTGGCGGCAGGTTTGGCTGCGGCTTTCACCGGCGCTTTGGCGGCGGGTTTGGCAGCAGGCTTGGCCGGTGCTTTTGCAGCAGCGGGTTTGGCAGCGGCTTTCTTGGCAGGTGCCGCAGCAGGTTTGGCTGCACGCAGGGACAACGCCTTGCTGACAGCCTCTTGAACGCGACCGACGCCCTGGGCCAATTTCAGGCTTTCCTGAGCATCACGCTTGAGTTGCAGAATGTAGCCGCGAGTTTCCGACTGACGACCCTTGAGGGCATCGAGCAACTCCTCAAGCTCTTTCACTGCGTCCTTGGCTTTGGCTTGTGCCTTGGCCTTGCCGGCCGACGCAGCGTCCTGCAATTTGGTACGGGATTTGTGCAGTTTCTCTTGCGCTTTTCCGCGCTGCTTTTCCAGTTTGGCGAGCAGTTTTTCAGCATCAGCCAAGGCTTGGGAACAAGCGTTTTCCAGATGCTCGAGCAGGCTGCCCGAGAGTTGTTGGAGTAAGTGCAACGGGGTATTTACAGGCTTCTTGGTGGCCGACATGGTTTACCTCCTGGCTGACGTGGGTGCGGCTCATACTAGACCTCTGCTGCTACCGCCGCTAGGGCATGTTGACAGTATCCAAAGCGCTGCGTTGCAACGAATCGAAAATCTTCTGCGCTTGCGCAAAACCAGTTCACCTTTCTGCGCAATCACACTGGCATAATCCACCGCATCCCAGGTCGGAGAGTGCCCATGTCGCGCTACCTTTTTTTATCGCTGTGCGTGATTTTTTCGGTGGCTCAAGCTGACGAAAAAACCGCCGCAAAAAACGCTCACGATCTTGCTTACAGCCTCGGCGCGAGCCTGGGCGAACGCCTTCGCCAGGAGGTTCCGGATTTGCAACTTCAGGCACTGCTGGAAGGTCTGCAACAAGCGTATCAAGGCAAGCCGCTGGCATTGAAAGACGAACAGATCGACCAGATCCTGGCCGAGCATGAGGCCCAACTCGCCGAGCAACCCGCCCTCCCGCAAAGCGAGGCCGCACTCGAAAAAGAGCAGCGCTTTCTCACCGAAGAAAAAGCCAAGCCGGGTGTTCGGGAATTAGCTGATGGCGTGTTGCTGACGGAGCTGACTCCCGGCACGGGAGCCAAGGCTGGCCCTAACGGCAAGGTGCAGGTTTTGTATATCGGACGCCTGCCTGATGGCACCGTGTTCGATCAGAACAGTTCGCCACAGTGGTTCAGTCTCGACAGCGTCATCAGCGGTTGGCGCAGTGCACTGCAAAACATGCCCGTCGGTGCGAAATGGCGCCTGGTGATTCCATCGTCCCAGGCTTACGGCGCGGACGGTGCCGGCGACCTGATCGCACCGTTCACACCGCTGGTATTTGAAGTCGAATTGCGCGGCGCCACCAGCTGAATGGCAGGCACAAAAAACGGCGCGCATAGCGCACCGTTTTTAGCCTGCGGGAATAGGTTCAGGCCTGAACCGAATCCTCTTCCTTGTGAGCGGTATGCAGCACTTCGATCAAGCAATCTTCCAGCTCGAAGCGTTCGTGCAACAGGCCACCCAGCTCCTTGAATTTCTCCGCGACGCACTTGCCCGCATCACACAGGTCGTTGAACGCCAGCAGCTTCTCGGTGATAACGTCGATGCGTGGGTAAAGGGTCTCGGCCAGCTCCAGACCACGCTTGTCGTTGAAGGCCTTGGCCTCCCCCGTCAACTGTTCGTAGATCTCGAAGTGCCCGGCAGACACGTAATCGACCAGCACGCCGCAGAATTCCTGCAAGGGCTTTCGGTCTTCGCTCAGCGTTTCAGGCTTTGCACCGAGCTTGTCGTATGCATCGATCAGATCTTTGCGCTCCTGCAACCAGCGGTCGATCAGCAGGTGCACTCCGCCCCAGCGTTCCTGAGCATTCTGACAACTTTCGAGCATGGTGATCTCTCTTCCCTTGTGGGTCAGCTGCTCTATGCCTGCTCGCCTCTTGTTACGTCAGTGGGCGGTCAGGCAGAGCGTCATCGAGCAACATAATTCCAATGACACGTGCGGGCCAGATTATGCCCGCGCGACTGTGGCTTCAAGGTACGCAGGCGATAAAGTTCATACAAGTGTTTAATCGCCCATCCGCACCCGGTGCGACGACTTGCCGCTGAGCGGTCGTTCACACGCAAGCCAGACGATGCGAAGCAACTGATAGCTCCCCAGAATCGTCATCGCGACAAAGAGCAGCAGGCTCCATTCCGGAATGCTCAGATCGAACAACGTCCAGGAAATCTCGTCACAATCGCCCTCCCCTTTAAACATCTGCGTGACCCGGCATACCCAGGGCATGTTCTGGTGCAAGGATTCCAGGCTGGACGAGCACATGGTTAGCTGATGCGCCGGATCACTTTGCCGCAGAATCTGCCGCCACGCCGTAGCCGTGCCCACGAGGCTGCAGAAAAATCCGGACRACCAATACAGGAACGATCCAAAGCGCCCAGGCCCCAGCACCGAGGCTGCCAGGCTGATACCCGTTAGCAACGCCAGGCAAAGCCGTTGCAAAAGGCACAAGCCGCAGGGTTTGAGTCCGACCGCATATTCCAGGTAATAGGAAACGCCCAAGGCCAGGGAGCCTGTAATGAAAACCATGAAAAACAAGGAGCGTGAGCAGGCCAAAGACATGGCATTTCCGTACCAATAGAGACAGGTGGTTACGGTAGAGGAAAGCGCGCCGGCCTTTCAAGGCAGGTCTGCACGGACACTTCACCAGAAGCGTAGGGAATTCCCGACGGCGTCGAGAGGAATTGGTGTAGTCCCATGTAGGACAAGGCCGATCAAAGACTACAAAGCCAAACACCAGAAGAATTTTGAGCATGCGGATCGCCCTTTCGAGCGCCCCTTGCCCAAGACTTCAAGCGTGAGCCAACGTCGGCAGCGGTGCTGCCAGCAGGCGCTCATCGAGCATGCCCAGGCCTTCCTGAAACAGCTGATTACTGCGTTGCGTGTCACCGAGCTGTGCCAGTAGCCGCGCCAGTTCCGCGCAGGCTTCCGGGTTACGCTGAACCCGCAGGCTGCTTTCCAGGTAATCACGCGCCTTGCCCCAAAGGCTGTTTTGCAGACACAAGCGACCCAGTGTCAGCAACAGGCTTGGGTCGGCCGGATGATCCTTGAGCCAGCCCTCAGCCGTTTGCAACTGCCGAGCCGGATCGCTGCCGCGAACCAGTCCGTAAAGACGCGCCAGATGACTGTCGTATTTACGTTTGAGGGTCGTGCGCAAAACCTCTTCCGCTTCGACCTGCGCGCCCAGCTGCCGCAATTGCTCGGCATACGCCAGCACCAGCTGAGGTTCCTGACGCTGAGCCGAAGTGAGCTGCTGCCAGGCGCGGCTGAGCGATTGCAGACCAACCTTGCCATCGTCTTCCCGATGCGCCGCCAGGGACAGGTTTTCACCCCACGCACGACGCTCCAGTTCAGCCAGTTCAGCGGGCGGCAGGACTTTATCCTTGCGCAGCTCGGGCAACAGGCGAATCACCGCCGACCAGTCGCCACGCTGCTGAAGCAGACGCTGTAGCTGTCGCAGCATCTGCGCGTTGTGCGGATGACGCTCATGCATGGCTTGAAGGGCCGCCAGCGCACCGTCGGTATCGCCCCGGTCAGTCTGCAATTGTGCATGGTTCAAGGCGATCGCCAGTTCGGCCTGCGGCTGGCGCTCCAGTGCACGCTCCAGCAGATTGTCGCTTTCTTCGTAGTGACCTTGTTCGTTCGCGGCGCGAGCCGCGCCGAGGTAGTAAAGCAGCGGTTGGCGTTCGGCCTCCGCAGCCCGTTGCAAATGACGCTGCGCACTTGCCCAGCGACCTTCCGCCAAATCCAGCTGACCGTGTTCTATCGCCACTTGCACGCGGCGGCTGCGATTTCGGTTCGACCAGGGATTGACCACGCCACTGGACGTCATCACCAGCTCAACCAGCACCTTGATGCCCCAAAACAGCAGCCACAGGACCGCGACCAACGCCAGCGTCGCCCACAGGCTCGATTCATAACGAAAACTTTTGTAGGCAATCAGCACGTAACCGGCATGTTCGGCAATCGCCAACCCTAGCGCGGCGGCCGCGGCGATCACCAGGAACACGATCACATAGAGACGTTTCATGGCGTTGCTTCCTGAGCGGTACCTGCGGCAGGTTTAGCCATCGGCTTGATCGAGTCCTCGGCGTTGACGTTACGCCGCTCCAGATACCCCTGAACCGCGCTCAGCGTGCCGGTCAGGTCCGGCGTCACCACGGTGACCCGTTGTTTGCTCAACTCGCCAACCTGCTCAAGCATCACTTTGCTCTGGGGGTTGTCCGGATTGAAGTTGCCGGTCAACACATCCCGCGCTTCCGCCAGCGCCTGGGTGTAAACCGCAGCCTGACCATTGAGCGCGGCCCATTGCGCCTGCTCCAGCGCCAGGCTCAGGGCCAGGCGCACCTGGCTCAGGCTCTGCCCGGCCAACAATGGACGCACATTTTTGTCAGCATTGAAGTCGATGCGGATGTAGCGGGAGATCTGATCCCACCACTGCGCCCAGCGACTGGCACCGTCACCATCGGCGGTCAGGCCCAGCAGTGATTCACCCCGGTCCTTGTACTCGGGCGCCAGTTCGGTGAGGTCAATCACCTGATCACGCAAAGCGCCCAGTCTCAGGAACAACCCGGTGCGATCCGGTTGCTCGGTGCTGCGCAACGCCACCAGGGTTTTGGCCACTTGCTCGCGAGCGGCAAAAGAGCCCGGATCGTTCTGTTCACGAAGAATATCGTCGGCACCCTGCACCAACGCCTGGGCGCTGCTGATGTCTTGCAATGCCGAGAGTCGCAGGCTGGCCAGACGCAGCAAATGCTCGGCCTCGGCCAGGCGCCAATCTTTGCGGCTGGCACCGAGGATGGTTTCAAGTCGCTGGTTCAGGCGTTGTTGATCACCCTGCAACTGCGTCACCAGGCGGCTGCGCGCTTGCAGCTCATCGACGGCAGGCAACTGCTCCAGCCGTGCAGTAATGCGCTGCTCGTTGAGCTTGAGGCTTTGCGCCTGATCGTTCAGCGCCTGCACCTGAGCCAGTTGTTGCTGGTTATTGGCTTGCAGGTGACGCACCTGCCAGACACCCCAACCGCCCACGGCGACCCCGGCAGCACCCAGCAGCAGTGCGACGATTGCCAGCCCATTGCCTCGGCGCTGCACGTCAGCAGGTGGCGCCGTTTCAACCGGAGTTTCAACCTGTGCATCACGCACTGGCTGGTCGTCATCTTTAGGCAAGGCAGTTTCGCTCACGTATCCATCCTTTGCATTAGAGAACGGGTTCGGGATGCTCCCGCAACGCCGCCAGCAAAGCCGCGGCACTGGCGCCGCGACAATCCACAACTGTTTGGGCCCCGGCAGCGCGTGCCAGCTCGGCGACCCTGGGGCTTGGAACAAACAACGGCAACCGCGCCAACTGTGGCCAGGCATCGCCGGCCAGTTGATGCAGGTGCTCAAAACCTTGCCCACTGCTGACCACCAGCCCGTTCAAGCGTTCCGCCCGGACCCGCTCGACCAGCTCCGCAGCCGGGTATTCAGGCAATCTGCGACGGTACAACTCCAGATACTCGACACTAGCACCAAGCTCGCGCAAACGCTCAGCCAGTAGCTCGCGACCACCCTCCCCGCGCATGATCAGCACCCGCGGTTCAGGCCCGGCAATAGCCTCGCGCAAAGTAGCAAGTTCAAGCAAGGCTTCACTGTCGTCACCCTCCGCCGGGAAGCTCACATCCAGACCACTTTCATCGAGGATCTGTGCGGTGGCTGCGCCTACGCTGAACCACTTCAGTGACGGTGGCCGAGGCCAGAATTGGCCGAGCAGGTCGACGCCGATTCTGGCAGCCGGTTTGCTGACGACAATTACCGCGCTGAAGCGATCCAGTTTCCGGATCACCTCGCGCATGGTGTCAGAGACAGCAATCGGACCGATTTCCAAAAGCGGCAAGCAGCTGCTGAAAATCCCCGCTTCGGCCAACGCATGGCTCAGCGCCGCTGACTCATCCGCAGGGCGCGTCAGCAGCAGGCGCCAACCTGTCACTCGTGACCTGCCTCGCCGTAGACCGCTTTCAGAATGTCGTTGGCGCCCTGACTCAGAAGATCCTCGGCGACTTTCACACCCAGGGTTTCGGCATCTGCACGTGGCGCACGGCCCTCGGCGCTGAGCAACAGGCCACCGTTCGGATCTCCGACCAGGCCACGCAACCAGACCTGCTCACCTTCAAGCACGGCATAGCAGGCGATGGGGACCTGGCAGCCGCCGTTCAAGTGTTTGTTGAGGGCACGTTCGGCCGTCACGCGAGTGGCGGTGTCCTGATGGTGCAACGGTGCCAGCAAGGTGTGAATTTCGCTGTCGGCTGTGCGGCATTCGATACCGACTGCGCCTTGTCCACCAGCAGGCAAGCTGTCGTCGACGCTGATCGCCGACGTAATACGGTCTTCGAAGCCCAGGCGAATCAAGCCCGCCGCGGCAAGGATGATGGCGTCGTATTCACCGGCATCGAGCTTGGCCAGGCGCGTATTGACGTTGCCACGCAGGAAACGGATTTCCAGGTCCGGACGACGGGTGAGCAACTGGGCCTGACGGCGCAGGCTGGACGTGCCGACGATACTGCCCGGGGGCAATTCATCCAGGCTGGCGTACGTGTTTGAGACGAAAGCATCGCGAGGGTCTTCGCGCTCACAGATGCAAAACAGGCCGAGCCCTTCGGGGAAGTCCATCGGCACGTCTTTCATGGAGTGCACAGCGATGTCGGCTTCATTTTCCAGCAGCGCGGTTTCCAGCTCTTTGACGAACAAACCCTTGCCGCCGATTTTCGACAGCGGAGAGTCCAGCAACTTGTCGCCGCGACTGACCATGGGCACCAACGTCACGAGCAGGCCAGGATGGGCCTCTTCCAGACGGGCTTTGACGTATTCGGCCTGCCATAGGGCCAGGGCGCTTTTGCGGGTGGCGATGCGGATTTCGCGAGAGGACATGGATCAATCCGTACTGAAATAGATACGGCGGATAATAACAGCTCAGCCAAATCCACTTTGACTTGTATCAGATACTGCGTGGCCTCCCTGGCCCGGGATTGTCCGCAATCAGCGATGCAACCCGCCTGCGAACGGCGAGTTAAAGCTGCTGCATCATTTTGCGCACGCCGGCCACATGGCGCCGACTGACGATCAATGCATCACCGTTCAGGCCTTTGAGAAACAGCTGGAAATGYCCCAGAGGCGTGCGTTGCAGCCGCTCGATACGTTCGCGGGCGACCAGAGCGTTGCGGTGAATACGCACGAATCGGTCGCCGAACTCATCCTCAAGGGCCTTGAGCGGTTCATCCAGCAACACCTCGCCACCTTCGTGGCGCAGGGTCACGTATTTGTGATCGGCAATGAAGTAGACCACCTGATCCAACGGGATCAGCTCGATGCCTTTGCGGGTTCGCGCGCTGATATGACTGCGGGGACCGCTGCCACTTTCGGCGGCGGGGCGAGTCAGGGCGGCGAGCTGGAGGCGATTGGGGCGCTCGGCTTTCTTTAATGCTTCGTGAAGATGTTCAGTACGCACGGGTTTCACCACATAGCCTACGGCGCTGGCCTGTAAGGCTTCCACGGCAAATTCATCGGGTCCTGCACAAAACACCACAGCGGGCGGAGTTTCGCGTTCGCACAACCGCGCAGCCACTTGCAGGCCATCAAGGCCTGGCATGCGGATATCGAGCAACACGATATCCGGTTTGTGGCTGTCGATCAGTGCCAACGCCTCTTCGCCGTTCGTGGCGCTAGGCTCCAGGACACTGTATCCCTCGAGTTCACCGACCATTCGGCTCAGGCGCTCGCGGGCCAGGGGTTCGTCATCAACGATCAGGACATTCATATTGCGCTGGATTCCTGCGTGAGTCTCGCACAAGGATAGCGTAGACAGGTGAAGTGACGTCCGTCACCGCGATCCACGCTAAGACTAGCGCGAGGGCCAAAAAGTGCCGCGAGATCGGCGGCTAAATTTTCAACTGCCGCGTGACTGGAGGCTCTGGCCCGCGTTGGCGAGATATCGCCGTGGGTTTTCCGATACACAATATGAACACCCCCTCTTCTTATAGTCAGTGGCCGCACCGAGAAGTGCGCAGTTCCTACTGTCCAACTGTAGACGGTTGCCGGGACGTTATTGCTCAATTGAAAAATATCGTTGCGCAATTTTCCAAACTCTCACCTTGAGTATGGACCGAGGTATAAGAAAAAACGTATCGACCAGTGTCAGCGACAGGATTGGCAACCCTGTTATTATCCGCGACAGCTTTCAACGTCACTTTTCTCCAGCCGATACGAGCGAATTCATGAGCACTGACAAGACCAATCAGTCCTGGGGCGGCCGCTTCAGTGAACCCGTCGACGCCTTCGTCGCCCGCTTCACCGCCTCCGTCACTTTCGACCAGCGCCTGTATCGCCACGACATCATGGGCTCGATCGCCCACGCCACCATGCTGGCCAAGGTCGGCGTGCTGACCGATGCCGAGCGCGACAGCATCATCGATGGCCTGAACACCATTCAGGGCGAAATCGAGGCCGGCCAGTTCGACTGGCGCATCGACCTCGAAGACGTGCACATGAACATCGAGGCACGCCTGACCGACCGCATCGGCGTCACCGGCAAGAAACTGCACACCGGCCGTAGTCGTAACGACCAGGTTGCCACCGACATCCGCCTGTGGCTGCGTGACGAGATCGATCTGATCCTCGCCGAAATCACCCGCCTGCAAAAAGGCTTGCTGGAACAGGCCGAGCGCGAGGCAGGCAGCATCATGCCGGGCTTCACTCACCTGCAAACCGCGCAGCCAGTGACCTTCGGGCACCACATGCTGGCCTGGTTCGAAATGCTCAGCCGCGACTACGAGCGCCTGGTCGACTGCCGCAAACGCACCAACCGCATGCCATTGGGCAGCGCCGCGTTGGCCGGCACCACCTACCCGATCGACCGCGAATACACCGCGCAGCTGCTGGGCTTCGACGCCGTTGGCGGCAACTCGCTGGACAACGTGTCCGATCGTGACTTCGCCATCGAGTTCTGCTCGGCGGCAAGCATCGCGATGATGCACTTGTCGCGTTTCTCCGAAGAGCTGGTGCTGTGGACCAGCGCGCAGTTCCAGTTCATTGATCTGCCGGACCGCTTCTGCACTGGCAGTTCGATCATGCCGCAAAAGAAAAACCCTGACGTACCGGAACTGGTTCGTGGCAAGTCCGGCCGCGTCTTCGGCGCTCTGATGGGCCTGCTGACCTTGATGAAGGGCCAGCCGCTGGCCTACAACAAGGACAACCAGGAAGACAAAGAGCCGCTGTTCGATGCCGCCGATACCCTGCGCGATTCGTTGCGCGCCTTTGCCGACATGATCCCGGCCATCAAACCCAAGCACGCAATGATGCGCGAAGCAGCGTTGCGCGGTTTCTCCACCGCCACCGACCTGGCTGACTACCTGGTACGCCGTGGCCTGCCGTTCCGCGACTGCCACGAAATCGTTGGCCACGCCGTGAAGTATGGCGTGGAAAGCGGTAAGGATCTGGCGGAAATGAGCCTGGAAGAGCTGCGTAAATTCAGCGACCAGATCGATCAGGACGTATTTGCGGTGTTGACGCTGGAAGGTTCGGTGAACGCTCGCAACCATATCGGCGGCACTGCACCGACGCAGGTAAAGGCCGCTGTTGCGCGCGGTCAGGCACTTTTGGCTAGCCGCTAAAAGCATCGCAAGCAGGCTCACTCCTACAGGGGAACGCATTCCATTGTAGGAGTAAGCCTGCTCGCGACGACTGACTTCAGAGCACTAAAAACTCACTTCTTGGCCGCGACCATCGCCAAAAACGCCGGCATTGCCGCTTCCTTGTCCGCTGCAATCTTCTGCACATGCGGATTCTGCTCAAGCCGCTGCAACAGCGCTTTTGCCTCCGGCATTTCTGCCAACAGATCGATACCAAACAGCTTCTGCCCCACGGCACTGGCCAGCGGCACGCTATAAAGGAAATACAAATCCGCCACGCTCAAGCTGTCGCCCGCCACATACGGGGCGAATTTGCCGTGCCGGGCCAACGAGGCAAAACCCAGCAACAGCTCGGCTTTGCTCCGCTCCTTGATCGCCTCTGGTATCTGCACGCCAAAAAACGCCTCGCCGTAGCACATGCGCGCCGGCAACTCGATGTACAGCTCGATTTCCTTGGCCAGCGCCAGGGTTTGCGCACGCTCGAAAGGATCGCTTGGGAGCAGCGGCGTGCCTTGCTGGCTCTGCTCGATGTATTCGAGAATCACCGCGGTTTCATTGATAAAACCGTGCTCGGTGTGCAGCACCGGCACTTTACCGCGCGGGCTGATGGCCAGTGCTTGCGGGGTAGTGCCGCCATAAAACGCCACTTCTTCGAACGGCAGTCCCTTCTCGAGCAGCGCCAGTTTGACCATGTTGTAGTAGTTGCTGACGGAAAATCCATAAAGCTTGAGCATCACAAAGCCTCCAGGCCGTGCGGGGTTGGCAGTCCTGTTTTATAGAACGTCGCAGCGATTCTTGCCAGCAGCATCACAGCGCTGAATGCAGGTAAACTGGCCGCCTTAACTTGAGGAGCCTGCCATGAGCGAGCCGACAGACATCGATAACGACGAAGAAGAGTTCACCGAAAACACCCTGATCGAAGCCATCGAAAACCAGATCGAAAGCGATAACCCGCCTGCAGCCAAGGCAACGTTCAACAAGTTGACCCTGGTGGGTTACGAGCGGGAAGAAATTCTCAACCTGATGGCCCACGTTTTAGCGGTAGAAATCGACGCGATCCTCGAAGAAGACCGCGCGTTCAACACAGAATGGTACGAAGCGGCACTGCGCGCGCTACCAGAACTGCCGCCGGAAAAGAAGTAAGTCAGAAACCGGTAGGAGCAAGGCTTGCCCGCGATGAACGATGGCACGATCCGTCTGACAGGTCGCGGCGCGGCAATCGCGGGCAAGCCTTGCTCCTACAGCACCCCGCTGCCGCACCTCCTGCCGGGGAATGCTTCCCGAGGCGAAAAATCCCTGTCGCGAGCACTGGACATGCCGCACAAGTGGGCTCACCTTAGGGGCGCTGTCGTCCAATTCCTAGAAAGTCTGGAGTCCTTATGTCGCTTACCCCTGAGTTGGTTGCCGAACTGGAAGTCCTCGCACTCTTCAACCTGGACAGTTCCCAGGAAGGTTTGAAAATTCATCAGACCGCTGCCCCGAAACACATCGCCGCCGCCAAACGCCTGCATGAAAAGGAACTGATCGACCAGCCCGATGGCGGTTACCTGACCAGCCTGGGGCGTGATGCTGCACAAAATGTGCAAACAGTACTGACCATTCTGAGTGTCGCAGAAACAGCCTGAAGATCACCGCATCGCCCACGGAAACCCCTGCGACGGGATTTCCGCGGGCAAACTTGCTGAGCCGCCATCAACCCGCGATATAAATCTGACGTCAAAATCCAAAATCAGCTTAAAAGTGCCAGGCCCGAGGCGCTAAACTGCCCCTCATCCGCCGACCCCACGTCCGAGCCTCGCGAGCCGGTTTGAGCTGACATGACCCGCAACCATGAAATCCGCCCCGATCTGGACGAGGGAATCGACCGCAAGGTTCTCAGCCAACTGCGCGCCCGCTTTCTAAAACTCAATGAAGGCCGCATGGCCCGTGCCATGGAGGGGTTGTCGACCCGCCAGCAAACAGTACTGACGCTGCTGCCGCTGTTTTTCCACGTGAATCATCCGTTGTTGCCAGGGTATGTGTCCGGCAGCACGCCGGCCGGACTGTCGAACTTCGAGCCCGACGCCAATGCCCTCGCTGAAGCCCAACGCCTGACCCGCTCGTTTTCTTACAAGCCGCGCCATGGCAGCAACCCGCCGCGACCAATCCACGGCCTGTTCCTGATGGGCAGCCTTGGTACGCTGGCTCAAGCCGATCAGAGCGACATGGACGTCTGGGTGTGCCATGCACCGGACCTCAGCGAAAGCGAACTCGCGGAGCTGCGTAAAAAGTGCCAACTGCTGGAGGTCTGGGCCACGAGCCTGGGCGCCGAGGCGCATTTCTTCCTGATCGACCCGACGCGCTTCGTGCTCGGCGAGCGCGATACCCAGTTGAGCTCCGAAGACTGCGGCACCACCCAGCATTACTTGCTGCTGGACGAGTTCTACCGCACTGCGATCTGGCTGGCAGGTCGTACGCCAATCTGGTGGCTGGTGCCGGTCTACGACGAATCCGCCTACGACCGGTACACCCACACGCTCCTGTCCAAACGCTTCATCCGCGCCGACGAAAGCCTGGACCTCGGGCATTTGGCCTACATTCCGCCCGGTGAATTCATTGGCGCCGGCCTCTGGCAGTTGTTCAAGGGCATCGAGTCCCCCTACAAGTCCGTGCTCAAGCTGCTACTGACCGAGGTCTACGCCAGCGAACACCCCGAGGTTCATTGCCTGAGCCTGCGTTTCAAACAAGCCGTGTTCGCCAATCAACTGGACCTCGACGAGCTGGACCCTTATATCGTGGTCTACCGGCGCATCGAGGAATACCTCACGGCCCGGGGCGAACCGGAACGGCTGGAATTGGTGCGGCGCGCCCTGTACCTGAAGGTCAATCGCAAACTCACCGGCAGCAGCCGCGCTCAGAGCTGGCAGCGTTCACTGCTGGAGCGGCTGGCTCAAGAATGGGGCTGGGATCAACGGCAACTGGCGCTGCTTGATAGCCGCAGCCAGTGGAAAGTCCGCCAGGTCAGCGCTGAACGCCGTGCCCTGGTCAACGAGCTGAACTACAGCTACCGCTTCCTGACTCAGTTCGCCCGCAGCGAACAAACTGTCAGCCTGATCAACAAGCGCGACCTCAACGTGCTGGGTCGACGGCTATACGCGGCCTTCGAGCGCAAGGCCGACAAGGTCGAGTTCATCAACCCGGGCATCGCCCCGGACTTGGCCGAAGACACCCTGACACTGGTGCAGGCGCCCAACAAGAAAGAGCCGGGGCAAACCCAGTGGGGTTTGTACAACGGCAGCCTGACCGCTCAAGAGTGGGAGCATTTCGCGCCGATAAAGCGCAGCCGCCAATTGCTTGAATTACTCACCTGGTGCCACCGCAATGGCGTGATCGACAGCAGCACGCGGCTCGCCCTGCACCCTGGCGCCAGCGACTTGAGCGAGTTCGAACTGTTCAACCTGCTCGGTAGCCTGCAACAGAGCATTGCGCTCCCCCTGGCCACCGTTGCAGAAGAGACGTTGCTGCGCGCCAGCGTACCGAGCGAGGTGTTGATTCTGGTGAACGTTGGCGTCGACCCGCTCAAGCATCATCGCGATCTGAACATCCTGATGACCACCGAGCGCACCGACTCGTTGAGCTACGCCGGGGTGCGCGAAAACCTGGTGCTGACGCTGGACCAGGTCACGCTCAACAGCTGGAACGAAGTGCTGGTCAGCCGCTACGACGGCCCTCATGCCCTGCTCGACTGCCTGCGCGCTTACCTCAACAACCTTCCAAGCGGGTTGGCGCAGCCTCGATTGCGGGTTCGCTGTTTCTGTCACAACCGCGCGCAGTTCATTGCGCGACGCGTCGAAGAGGTCCTCGATACAGCGCAAAACCTGTTATTGAGCAATCTCAATCACCGTTACCTGATTCAGGTCCAGCAGCACTACCACGTGCTTGAGCTGGTGCCCGGCCAGGTCAATCACGTTGCCCTCGCCACCTTGCCGGCACTGATCGATTACCTGGGCGAGGAACTGACAGCGTACAGCCCGCTGCACCTGGACCCGATGGCACTGGAAGACCACGACCTGGCACTGCTTCTGCCGATGGGGCAACCCGAGTGCATCCAAGTGTTCTACCGAATCAACGAAGACCAGGCCGACTTGTATGTCCTCGATGAATTCAATGCGCTGTGGCAACAACGCTTGCCTTATCACGATGAACAAAGCCTGCTGGTGCCACTGCAACGCTTCCTGCAATCGATTCAGTACCGACGCGATGCCTTGTTGCCGATGGACGCGGCCCAGCCCTTGAGCCTCGACACCTTGTATTACCAACTGCTGCCTTCCGGCCCCGGACGAGCGCGTCGGGTCGAAGCGCGGCCCGCGCCGCAAACGCCGGCCAACAAACCGTTCTACGACGTCCAGGCGATCATCGGCAAAGCCGCACCGGGAAAGGTGCAGGTGACGTTGTATTGCAATCAACGAGAGTTTTCAGAACTGGAACATGGCGACCAACTGTTCAGCGTGGTCGCACAAGAAATCGTCGAGCAGCGTCGCGAAACCGAACGCTATCGCTGCTACATCACCGACCTGGACCTTTCGGGCCTGCCCGGTGACGAACAGAGTTCAAGCAATTTGTACCTGCGCTACAAGGCTGACCTGGAGCGCTCGTTGAACGAGGCACTCGAACAGGTCTGAGGGGCGTTATTCCGGGAAGTCGCCGCCATTGGCAGGCTGGGATTCAACTTCCAGCAACGTCAGTTTGAGGGTCTTGCCGCCCGGCGCTGGCCAGTCGATGTGCTGACCGACTTTCAGACCGAGCAAAGCACTGCCCACCGGCGCCAGAATGGAAATCCGGCCTTCGTCGGCATTGGCATCCTTGGGGTAAACCAGGGTCAGGTGATAGTCCTTGCCACTGCTTTCTTCACGGCAGTGCACACGGGAATTCATGGTCACGACATCGGCGGGCACTTCATCGTGACCAACCAGGGTATCGGCGCGATCCAGTTCGGTTTGCAGCGCGATGACGCCTGGCAGCGTGTCATCCAGGCTGTCGATCAGGCGCTCCAGACGTTGGACGTCCAGACGGGTAAGGGTGATGGAAGGTGCGGTCATGATTAAGGCAGACTCCTTTCTTCTGCACAGAAAAAGCAAAACCCCGCCAGAAAAAGGCGGGGTTTTCACGAGCCTCGATGGGTTGAGGCGTTTCTGGACACTATCACAGCTCAATAAATATACAAGTCAGGTGCGACCAAGCACTTTGTAGCCGCTGGCGAAGCCTGCGTTCGGCTGCGTAGCAGTCGTGGAATCAGGCGATAGGGTGTATCAGGAGTAACGAGCATTCAGGTTTTACGACGGCTACGCAGCCGAACGCAGGCTTCGCCAGCTGCTACAGGTCGCTTGAAGGCTTCAGGTGGCGGTCTTGCGCTGTGAGGCTTGGGCGCAGATAACCCGTCGACGTTCATCATCCGCCGAGCGCCACTCGCGGATGTCTTCGACATGGCGAAAACACCCAAGGCAGACCTTCTGCTCATCCAGCCGACACACACCGCTGCACGGCGAAGGCACCGCCGGGCTGACATTGCTGTAGAGCGGTTTGGGCGGACGAACGGGCGCAGGCTGGGTCACGATTTCACAGGCCTTCGAAATCGAGTTCGACGTCAGCTTGCTGCTTGACGATGCGCTCGAGCATTTCGCCCAACTGTTCTTCGCTCTTGTCGCACATCCAGCGCTCGCTCTCTTCGTCGTAGTCGAAGTGGAAACCACCGGAGACCGCCGCCAGCCACAGCTGACGCAGGGGCTCCTGACGGCTGAAGATCAACTGGCTGCCGTTTTCGAACTTCACGGTCAGCACACCGGCCGAGCTTTCCAGATCAATATCCAGGCCACTCTCGTCGAAAATATCTTCCAGCGTCTGCTGGGTGGCATCGACCAGATCGTGGAAACGGGCTTCAGTCAAACTCATTGCGGCAACCTCAAAAAGTGTCTGTTCACGCTCAAGCGCCGCAAGATACGGGCGAGCCCCGGTGATTGCAAAGGATAACGATCAAGGGCCGACATAGGTACATCAAACGCTGTACCTGTGGGAGCGGGCTTGCCCGCGAAGGGGCCGGCCCATTCAAAATCTTTGTTGACCGGACCACCGCTTTCGCGGGCAAGCCTGCTCCCACAAGGATTGCACCTGGCCCGCCGGCATCAGCCAAGCCCCGCCGGACGGGAGCCCCATCGCATAGGCAAGCTGCCGGGTGGCCGGTATACTCCGGCGCAATTAACGCATTTTCAAGGATTTCGCCATGAAGCGCCTGATCTCTTCCCTTGCTGCGCTCGTCGCGGTTGCCTGCCTTGTGTCGGCCTGTGGTCAAAAAGGCCCGCTGTATCTGCCAGACGAAGACCAGGACCCTGTCGAACAGGCCAAGTCCTCGCAACAGCAGCCTGCCTCCAAAGCACACAAGCACGACGTCTACCAATAAGGGAACGCCATGGACGCTTTTAATTACCGTGGCGGAGAGCTGTTCGCGGAAGGTGTGGCGCTGTCTGCCATCGCCGAACGTTTCGGCACACCGACCTACGTCTACTCTCGCGCGCACATCGAAGCTCAATATCTGGCTTACGCCGATGCGCTGGCGGGCATGCCGCACCTGGTCTGCTTTGCGGTCAAGGCCAACTCCAACCTGGGCGTGCTGAATGTCCTGGCGCGTTTGGGCGCCGGTTTCGACATCGTCTCCCGTGGTGAACTGGAACGTGTTCTGGCCGCTGGCGGCAGTGCCGACAAGATCGTGTTCTCCGGTGTCGGCAAGACCCGTGACGACATGCGTCGCGCCCTGGAAGTCGGCGTGCACTGCTTCAACGTCGAATCCACCGATGAGCTGGAGCGTCTGCAAGTGGTCGCCGCCGAACTGGGCGTTCGCGCACCGATCTCGCTGCGGGTGAACCCGGACGTCGATGCGGGCACCCACCCGTATATTTCCACCGGTCTCAAAGAGAACAAGTTCGGCATCGCCATTGCTGACGCCGAAGACGTGTACATCCGCGCCGCTCAGTTGCCGAACCTGGAAATCGTCGGTGTCGATTGCCACATTGGTTCGCAACTGACCACCCTGCCACCGTTCATCGATGCCCTCGACCGCCTGCTGGGCCTGGTCGATCGCCTCGGCGATTGCGGCATCTACCTGCGCCACATCGATCTCGGTGGTGGTTTGGGCGTGCGTTATCGCGACGAAGAACCGCCATTGGCCGGCGACTACATCAAAGCCGTGCGCGAGCGCCTCGACGGTCGTGATCTGGCCCTGGTGTTCGAGCCTGGTCGCTTCATCGTGGCCAACGCCGGCGTGCTGCTGACACAGGTCGAGTACCTCAAGCACACCGAACACAAAGACTTCGCTATCGTCGATGCCGCCATGAACGACTTGATCCGCCCGGCGCTGTACCAGGCCTGGATGGACGTGACCGCCGTGCGCCCTCGCGATACTGCGCCTCGTGCCTACGACATCGTCGGCCCGATTTGCGAAACCGGCGACTTCCTGGCCAAGGATCGTCAGTTGGCCCTGGAAGAAGGCGACCTGCTGGCTGTGCATTCGGCCGGCGCCTATGGGTTTGTCATGAGTTCCAACTACAACACCCGCGGCCGTGCCGCTGAAGTGTTGGTGGACGGTGATCAGGCAGTTGAAGTGCGTCGCCGTGAGACGGTAGCCGAGTTGTTTGCTGGCGAAAGCCTGCTGCCGGAGTAACCCCATGCTGCTGCGTTTTACCAAGATGCACGGCCTGGGCAACGACTTCATGGTCCTCGACCTGGTCAGCCAGCACGCGCATATTCTGCCCAAGCACGTCAAGCTTTGGGGCGATCGGCACACCGGCATCGGTTTTGACCAGCTGCTGATCGTCGAAGCGCCGAGCAACCCGGATGTGGATTTCCGTTATCGGATCTTCAACTCCGATGGCTCTGAAGTGGAACAGTGCGGCAACGGTGCGCGCTGTTTCGCCCGCTTCGTGCTCGACAAGCGCCTGACTGCAAAACGGCTGATTCGCGTCGAAACCAAAAGCGGCATCATCGAGCTCGATGTGCGCAGCGACGGCCAGATCAGCGTCAACATGGGCGCACCACGCCTGGTGCCGGCCGACATCCCGTTTGTCGCCCCGGAACAGGCGCTGAACTACCAGGTCGACGTCGATGGCAGTGCAGTCGAACTGGCCGCCGTGTCCATGGGCAACCCCCATGCCGTGCTGCGGGTCAGCGACGTCAACAATGCACCGGTGCATGAACTGGGGCCGAAAATCGAACATCACCCGCGCTTTCCGGCGCGGGTCAATGTCGGTTTTCTCCAGGTCATCGACCGCAGCCGCGCGCAGTTGCGCGTCTGGGAACGCGGTGCCGGGGAAACCCAGGCCTGTGGAACCGGTGCCTGCGCAGCCGCAGTGGCCGCGATCAGCCAGGGGTGGATGGATTCGCCGCTATTGATCGATCTGCCTGGCGGGCGCTTGTCCATTGAATGGGCAGGCCCTGGCCAACCGGTCATGATGACCGGCCCGGCAGTACGCGTATACGAAGGACAAGTGCGTCTTTGAGTGAGCTAAACCCATGACCGACAAGCCCCAGGTTCCCGCCCTGCAGTCCGACGAAGCCCCTAGCGAAAGCCTTGAGGCGGCGGCGATTGCCGCGTACCTGGAGGCTCATCCGGATTTCTTCGTCGAACACGAAGAATTGCTCCCGGCCATGCGCATTCCGCACCGACGTGGCGATACCATCTCGCTGGTCGAACGCCAGATGACCATCCTGCGCGATCGCAACATCGAGTTGCGCCATCGCCTTTCGCACTTGATGGACGTCGCCCGCGACAACGACCGCCTCTTCGACAAGACCCGCCGCCTGATTCTCGCGCTGATGGACGCCAGCAGCCTGGAAGACGTGGTGATCAGCGTCGAAGACAGCCTGCGCCAGGACTTCCAGGTGCCTTTCGTCAGCCTGATTTTGCTGGGTGACAATCCGATGCCGGTGGGCCGCTGGGTGACTCACGCCGAGGCGCAAACGGCCATCGGTGGCTTGCTCTCGGAAGACAAAAGCGTCAGCGGCAGCCTGCGTGAACACGAACTGGACTTCCTGTTTGGTGAGGAACAGCGCAAGCAGATCGGCTCGACCGCCGTCGTCGCGATCAGCTATCAAGGCATCCACGGCATCCTGGCCATCGCCAGCCGCGACCCGCAGCACTACAAAAGCTCGGTGGGCACCTTGTTCCTGAGCTACATCGCCGAAGTCATGGGCCGCGTGCTGCCACGGGTCAACAGCTCCCTGCGCTCGGTCCGCTGATCATGGAAAGGCAACTGGACGCTTACTGCGAACACCTGCGCAGTGAGCGACAGGTGTCGCCTCACACGCTGTACGCCTACCGCCGCGACCTCGACAAAGTGCTGGGCTGGTGCGCTAAACAGAACATCGACAGCTGGGCCGCGCTGGACATCCAGCGCCTGCGTAGCCTGATCGCCCGCCTGCATGCACAAGGCCAGTCATCGCGTAGCCTGGCGCGACTGTTATCGGCGGTGCGCGGGCTGTATCACTATCTGAATCGCGAAGGCCTTTGCGACCACGACCCGGCCAACGGTCTGGCGCCGCCCAAGGGTGAGCGTCGCCTGCCGAAAACCCTCGACACCGACCGCGCGCTGCAATTGCTGGAAGGCGCCGTCGAGGATGATTTCCTGGCGCGACGGGACCAGGCCATTCTGGAGCTGTTCTATTCCTCGGGATTGCGCCTTTCCGAACTGACCGGGCTCAATCTGGATCAGCTGGATCTGGCCGATGGCATGGTTCAAGTGCTCGGCAAGGGCAGCAAGACCCGCTTGCTGCCTGTGGGTAAAAAGGCTCGCGAAGCGCTGGAACAGTGGCTGCCGTTGCGGGCCATGACCAACCCTGCGGACGACGCGGTGTTTGTCAGCCAGCAAGGCCGGCGCCTCGGCCCCCGGGCCATTCAGGTGCGGGTCAAAGCTGCCGGCGAGCGCGAGCTGGGGCAAAACCTGCACCCGCACATGCTGCGACACTCCTTTGCCAGCCACTTGCTCGAGTCCTCGCAGGATCTGCGCGCGGTGCAGGAATTACTTGGCCACTCGGACATCAAGACCACCCAGATCTACACCCACCTGGACTTCCAGCACCTGGCCACGGTTTACGACAGCGCCCATCCACGGGCCAAACGCATGAAAGGCGACGACTCATGACCCTGCAATTGATCACCTTCGACCTCGACGACACCTTGTGGGACACCGCCCCGGTGATCCTCAGCGCCGAAGCCGTATTGCGTGAATGGCTGACCGAGCATGCGCCGAGCCTTGGAGCGGTGCCGGTGGAGCATTTGTGGGCGATCCGCGAGCGAATCCTGGGCAATGAGCCAGGCCTCAAGCACCGCATCAGCGCGTTGCGTCGCCGCGTGTTGTTCCATGCACTGGAAGAGGCCGGTTACGACCATGACCAGGCAAACGATCTTGCCGATAAAAGCTTCGAAGTGTTTTTGCATGCGCGACATCAGATCAACGTGTTCCCTGAAGTCGAGCCGACGCTGCAGATGCTGGCCAAACATTACGCCTTGGGCGTGGTCACTAATGGCAATGCCGATGTGCGCCGATTAGGGCTGGCGGATTACTTCAAGTTTGCCTTGTGCGCCGAAGACATCGGCATCGCCAAACCCGATGCACGCCTGTTTCATGAAGCACTGCAACGCGGAGGGGCCACACCCGAGACGGCGGTGCATATCGGCGATCATCCGGGTGATGACATTGCTGGCGCGCAGCAGGCGGGGATGCGAGCGATCTGGTTCAACCCGACCGGAAAAGCCTGGGAAGCCGATACGGCACCGGATGCGCAGATTCGCAGCCTGACTGAATTGCCGGCGTTGTTGGCCCTGTGGAACTCCCGACACTAACCCGGAAATCACACCAGCCCAAGATACTTGTACCACCCATGAAAAAGCCCGCAGCGACGGCGGGCTTTTTCAGCAAGCAAGTGGCAGGCGCTTAGATAGGCCGGCTGCCGTACTTGTTATCAGGCTTCTTGGGAGGATCGGCGACCACGTTGGCCTCCACTTCCTGCACCTTGCCGCCCTTGGCCAAAAACTCTTCCATGGCCCGCGCGAGAGCATCGCGCTCCTTGTTTTTGGCTTCAACGCTCGGCAGCTCATCGACCGATACCGCAGCCTTGGCTTTGCCTTTTGCAGTCGGAACGGGCGCATCACCGCCATCGTCTTCAGCGACGTCTTCGGCCGCTGCTTCCAGACCTTCTTCGGTTTCGTCGTCGTCGCCTACTTCGAGGTCGTCGTTTTCCAGATCATCGTCGCTCATGTTCTACCTCATGACTCTTGCGAAAAGCAGATTAGTTATAGCCCAGCTTTACCGTCTGTCGACAGTCGCCGGAAAAATTCAATAACCGCTGGTGACCAGCGGTTCATGCCTCTTCACCGTGCACGGTGGCAAGGACTTTACGGGCACCGCCAAAATCACGGTGCTCGCCCAGATAAACGCCTTGCCAGGTACCCAACGCCAGTCGGCCTGCCGAGATCGGCAAACTGAGCTGACAGCCAAGCACGCTGGCCTTGAAGTGCGCCGGGAGGTCGTCCAGGCCTTCGTCGTTATGCTCATAGCCGTCTGTTCCTTGTGGGATCAGACGATTGAAAAACCGTTCGAAGTCGCGACGTACCGCCGGATCGGCGTTCTCGTTGATGGTCAACGACGCCGAGGTATGCTGTAGCCACAAATGCAACAGACCGACCCGACACGCCTTGAGTTCAGGCAGGCCGGCGAGTAACTCGTCCGTTACCAGATGAAAGCCCCGGGGCCTTGCCCGCAGAGTAATCAGAGTCTGTTGCCACATACAGTTCTCCGCACGTTCGGGGCGCATTCTAGCGCGCTCTGGGAAAAAACAAAGGCCCTAATATTCCTTCAATCATGTAAGCCATTGGCCGCAGAAAAACGCCCGTCGTAAACAAACCTGAACGTGTACGAAAAAACCTTTCAGCAGCTCCTCCACTGACAAATTCCGGACAAAAAAATGCCCGGCAAGCCGGGCAAGTTTTTTAGACGCGTACTTACACGTTGTAGCCGCGTTCGTTGTGAAGTGCCAGGTCGATGCCCACCGCTTCTTCTTCTTCGTTGATCCGCAGGCCCATCACCGCATCCACTACCTTGAGGATGACGAACGTGGCGATGGCGGTGTAAATCACGGTGAAGCCTACGCCTTTGCACTGAATCCACACTTGTGCGGCGATGTCGGTCACGGTGCCGAAGCCACCCAGGGACGGTGCAGCGAACACACCGGTCAGGATCGCGCCGAGGATACCGCCGATACCGTGTACACCGAAGGCGTCCAGGGAGTCGTCATAGCCGAGTTTGCGTTTCAGGGTCGTGGCGCAGAAGAAGCACACCACGCCTGCTGCCAGACCGATGATCAGCGAACCCATCGGGCCGACGGTGCCGGCAGCCGGAGTAATTGCCACCAGACCGGCGACCACACCCGAGGCGATACCCAGCGCGCTTGGTTTGCCGTGGGTGACCCACTCGGCGAACATCCAGCCCAGTGCAGCGGCAGCGGTTGCGATTTGGGTAACCAGCATCGCCATACCGGCAGTGCCGTTGGCGGCAGCCGCGGAACCGGCGTTGAAGCCGAACCAGCCGACCCACAACATGGCCGCGCCCATCAGGGTGTAACCGAGGTTGTGCGGAGCCATCGGAGTGCTCGGGAAGCCTTTACGCTTGCCCAGTACCAGGCACGCTACAAGCCCTGCAATACCGGCGTTGATGTGCACCACGGTGCCACCGGCGAAGTCCAGCACGCCCCAATCGCCCAACAGCGAACCCGGACCGCTCCAGACCATGTGCGCGATTGGCGCATAAACCACGGTGAACCACAGGCCCATGAAGACCAGCATCGCGGAGAACTTCATCCTCTCAGCGAACGCACCGACGATCAGCGCCGGGGTGATGATCGCAAAGGTCATCTGATAGGTGACGAAAACCGCCTCAGGGAACAGCGCTGCAGGCCCGGTAATGCTCGACGGTGTGATACCGGCGAGGAAAGCCTTGGCGAGACTGCCGACAAAGGAGTTGTAGTTGACGACGCCTGCTTCCATACCTGTCGTGTCAAACGCCATGCTGTAGCCATAAAGGAACCACAGGATAGTGACCAGACCGGTGATGGCGAAGCACTGCATCATCACGGAAAGAATGTTTTTGGACCGGACCATGCCACCGTAGAACAGCGCGAGGCCGGGAATGGTCATGAACAGCACGAGGGCTGTCGAGGTCAGCATCCAGGCGGTGTCGCCGGAGTTCAGGACTGGAGGTGCCACCGGATCTGCCGCCAAAGCCAGGCCGGGCATTACGATGGACAACAGGGCTCCAAGCCCTGCGAATTTACGCAGAGTCATATTGTTTTCTCCTGGGGCGTTGGGTTTGTGGCGGCTTAAATCGCGTCGGTATCGGTTTCGCCGGTACGGATGCGAATCGCCTGTTCCAGATTCACCACAAAGATCTTGCCGTCACCGATCTTGCCGGTGTTGGCGGCCTTGGTTATCGCCTCGATAACCCGGTCCAGATCCTTGTCATCAATGGCGACATCGATCTTCACCTTGGGCAGAAAATCGACCACGTACTCCGCGCCGCGATACAGCTCGGTGTGACCCTTCTGCCGACCGAAGCCTTTGACTTCAGTAACGGTAATGCCCTGCACGCCGATCTCGGACAGCGACTCGCGTACGTCGTCCAGTTTGAACGGCTTGATGATGGCAGTGACTAGCTTCATGAAAACTCTCTCCCGAATTGGTGGACTTGCCCCAGGAAAACAAACCCGACTCAAGTCTAAGCGCAGTGCCTGGCTTTGTAACGCATCGTCGGCCTTGGATGCCCGTCCGACCCCAGCTAACCACCCCGTACGAAACACTTCCCCCGTTTCGCCTGGCGCACTGCATTCGTCACAGCGACTGCATCAGTGCATGGGTTAACAGTCACTAAGCAGAAACCTTGCCATCTCGCCAAAACCTACTGAATTCAATCCCTTGGCCAATACTGCAAGCCACCGCCCTTAATTACTCCGGAACTAACGCACAACAACAGTGCGTCACCGTCCGTCCGCATGCGCGAAAAGCGTGCGCTGGTTGCCAGTCGAAATTGACTATAGACACTGCGTGATACACTGCCCGCCATTGTTTCCAGGACACTCATCATGCTCGCGCCCAAAGACTTCCTCGACGCCCTGACAGGCACCGCCTCCCGCCTCTTCAGCGGCGAAACCCCGCTGCCGAAAAGCGAAATCGAAAGCCAGTTCAAGGCGTTGTTGCAGAGCGGTTTCAGCAAGCTCGACCTGGTCAGCCGGGAAGAATTTGATAGTCAGATGGTTGTGCTGGCTCGCACCCGTGCACGGCTGGAAAGTCTTGAGGCGAAAGTGGCGGAGCTGGAAGCGAAGCTGAATCCGCCGGCTGAGTAACGCCCCAAGCCCCCCCCTGTGCAATGCGATCCCCTGTGGGAGCGGGCTTGAACTGGCCTAATAATTTCGGACACCTCTTAAGGGCGATATGATTTCGCCAACTTGGAGGCTCCATGAACGAAAGAAAGGTCTATACGCGCGAGTTCAAGCTTCATGCTGCCAGCATGGTGCTTGATGATAACTGCCCGGTTTCAGATGTTTGTGCATCGCTGGATATCGGGCCCACCGCTTTACGGCGCTGGGTCGATCAGGTTCGTAAGGAACGTGAAGGGCAGCCAGTCAAAGGCACCAAGGCAATCACCGAAGATCAGCGCCAGATCCAGGAACTAAAAGCCAAGATCAAGCGCATGGAGATGGAAGCCGATATCCTAAAAAAGGCTACCGCTCTCTTGATGTCGGATCCCGATCGTTTTCGATGATCGCACCGTCCGAAAGCTCGCCCCCGACCAGCGTCAAACCGCACGAATGCTCATCCACGGCGTCATCGAAAACACCCTGCTGATCAGCGAATCCGGCGTCTACGCATTACTGATCTACCACTACTGCCCCGAACACCGCGGTCTGCGCGAATGGCTGACTCACGAAGTAGTTCCAACCCTAAGAGACGCTCAACAATCCACCTCAACCGAACGCCCGATCCTGAGCCTGCTGAACTGGCCGCAGATGTCGTTGAGTTTGCTGCACTGGAATAACCAGCCGTGGATTCGGTTGCAGGATGTGCCACACGTACTACCGGACCAAGAACGATCACACCGCGCAGTGAACGAACCATGGTGGAAGCGTGCTTCGCGAGTACTCCAATCGTTTTGAGCTTCCGAAGCTCAACCACGGCCAATTTCGGCGATCCGCACATCGTGGGTCGATTGCAGATTCAGCCAGAATTCGATTGTGGTGTTCAGGTGAATGGAAAGCTTCTTGGCTAGTTCAGGGCCGACACGGATGTTCTGCGCCATCAACTCACGCAATTAAAACGGGGACATCCGCACCCGGCCCTGAAGATCAGCCACCGAAATACCCCACGGCTCAAGAAACTCCTTCTCAAGGATTTCGCCGGGATGAATCGGCCGCATTCCATTTGTGTTCATTTCCCCTCCTGAGGGTTTGATCTGCTGTGATCATAAGCAGCTCCCTCGAGCGCACAAGAGCGCCCGTGCGCTTTGGCCGACGTCCCTCATGTATCTCGGCACAGTCCTACAAAACCAACGTCCATGCAGCGGATTGCACCCAGTACCAGCCCCGACGCAACCTTTGTAGCAGCTGGCGCAGCCTGCGTTCGGCTGCGCAGCAGTCGTAATCAAAGTACACGGTGTGTCAGGTAAACTTTGCCTGTCGAATTTACGACTGCTGCGCAGCCGAACGCAGGCTGCGCCAGCTGCTACAGATCATGCGAACCTGCAATATCTTGCGAAGATTTCCCACCTCTCCAGCCAGACTCCACGACTACCCTTCAAAAACCCGCAGGAAGCGGCCCCCGTACCACTCAAGGAACGACCATGTCCCTCTCCATCGTCCACAGCCGCGCCCAAATCGGCGTGGATGCGCCTGCCGTTACCGTTGAAGTCCACCTGGCCAACGGTTTGCCATCCCTGACCATGGTCGGTTTGCCGGAGGCGGCGGTGAAGGAAAGCAAGGACCGCGTACGCAGCGCGATCATCAATTCCGGACTGCAATTCCCGGCGCGGCGCATCACGTTGAATCTCGCCCCGGCGGATTTGCCCAAGGACGGTGGCCGGTTTGATCTGGCGATTGCCTTGGGGATTCTGTCCGCCAGTGTGCAGGTGCCGACGTTGACGCTGGATGATGTGGAATGCCTGGGAGAGCTCGCGCTCTCGGGCGCTGTACGAGCCGTGCGTGGGGTATTGCCGGCGGCATTGGCGGCGCGTAAGGCCGGGCGGTCGCTAATGGTGCCGCGGGCAAATGCCGAAGAGGCATGCCTTGCCTCAGGGCTTAAGGTGATCGCGGTGGATCATTTGCTGGAAGCGGTCGCGCATTTTAATGGGCACACACCGGTCGAGCCTTACGTTTCCAATGGTTTGCTCTACGCCAGCAAACCCTATCCCGACCTCAATGAAGTGCAGGGACAACTCTCGGCCAAACGCGCCTTGCTGATTGCCGCGGCAGGGGCACATAACCTGTTGTTCAGCGGGCCGCCGGGGACTGGGAAAACGTTGTTGGCCAGCCGTCTTCCGGGATTGTTACCGCCACTGGCTGAAAATGAGGCACTGGAGGTCGCGGCAATCCAGTCAGTTTCCAGTTGCGTGCCCTTGAGCCATTGGCCACAACGACCGTTCCGCCAACCTCATCACTCAGCCTCCGGGCCGGCATTGGTTGGCGGCGGTTCGAAACCGCAACCTGGCGAAATCACCCTCGCCCACCACGGCGTACTGTTCCTCGACGAACTCCCGGAATTCGATCGCAAGGTATTGGAGGTGTTAAGGGAGCCGCTGGAATCCGGCCATATCGTGATTTCCCGGGCCAAGGACCGTGTGAGATTCCCCGCCCGCTTTCAATTGGTCGCGGCGATGAATCCTTGCCCCTGTGGATATCTTGGCGAACCGAGCGGCAAATGCAGTTGTACGCCGGACATGGTCCAGCGCTACCGCAACAAACTGTCAGGCCCATTGCTGGACCGAATCGACCTGCATCTGACTGTTGCCCGGGAAGCCACGGCGCTCAATCCGGCGCTTAAACCCGGTGACGACACCGCCACCGCAGCGGTACTAGTGGCTGACGCACGAGAACGGCAACACAAGCGCCAGGGCTGCGCCAATGCGTTCCTCGATCTGCCGGGTTTGCGCAAACATTGCACGTTATCCACAGCCGACGAAAACTGGCTGGAATCCGCTTGTGAAAGATTGACGCTGTCGCTGAGAGCCGCACATCGGCTGCTTAAAGTAGCCCGAACGCTGGCGGATCTTGAGCAAACCGATGAGATAAAGCGCGAGCACCTGGCCGAGGCATTGCAGTACCGGCCGAGTGCAAATTGAGGGATTTCATAAAGTCCAAAATGACCTCATGCAACCTATGCACACTTACGCTAGTCTCATACGGTTTTGGACCTCCGCTAATTGACGGCGACATCATTATGACATTAAGGTCGCCAGCTAATTGCAGGAGCAAGAACAGACACCTTTGTCTGTCATTATTTGCGCAACGATACATATGGAGTTTGAATGCGCGGGGCACTATTACGCAGCGGTAAGAGCGGGTCATTCACTGCCCTGGGCGAAACAGGTCAACCGGTCTACCGGGCGGCCCTGCAATTGCGCGAAGCCATTCGTCGCAAGAATCCCGAAATGGTCGATCATCTGGCCATCCCTCAAAGCGATGAACTCGGCAACCAGATCGACTGGTACAGCGGCCTCGAGGGCGATGTCATCCCGTGGAGCAGCGCGACCGAAGAAGAACGCGTCCCCGCCCGCCTCCAACTTGAATCCTTGAAGACAGCGCTCGACGAATTGAGCCAGCGCTACCTGGGCACTGATCCGGCCGAACAGCAGCAAGGCGACAAAGCGGTGTTCGGCAAGTTGCTAAAGCGCGTCATTCATTTCCCTGACGAAAACTTCGTCTACCTGGTGCAAGGCAAACCGGTACTGACCTTTTGGGGTTTCGAGCACGCGGGCACCGACCGCAATCGCGATCCCCTGCACTGCCTGACTCAGGCTGCGCCCGTGTTCACCCTGCCACCCGTGGTCGAAGCAGCGCCCGTTGTCGCGCCGATCGTGCCAGTGGTGGCTCGCCCGTGGTGGCGACGCTGGTGGTGGCTGTTGCTGCTGCCTTTCTTGCTGCTGTTGTTGTGGCTACTCTTGGGTTTACGCGGTTGCGTGCCGATTCCACGGGTGGCGGTTGATCTGCTTCCAGAGGGCGTCGTGCCCGTTGAAAGACAACTGGAAGAGCCACCATTGACCGGCAATGCCACGACATTGAATGGCGTCCCCGTGACAGGCACTGTCACAGGGACCACCACCGGCACCGCCGTGACGGGGACTCATGGTGTCGAAGCGCCAGCCGTCGAGGGTAACGAGGCTGATGCCGCGAGCGCCGACTTGGGCAAAAATCCAGGCATAGATCCAGGCAAAGATCAGGGTAAAGACCCGGCAGCCGAATCGCCGGCCACGGCACCTGAAAACAAAACCGCTCCGCCTGCTGTCTCACCATCCGAGGCAGAAAAATCCGCCGCCGCAAAACCTGGCCCTCCCCTGAGCATTCCGCCAGACGCCGCTGACGGTGCCGCCAAGTTCCTCGACGGTCAGTTCCGCGCCGGTGCTGGCATTCAGGATCGTCGCACCGGCAAACCGCTGCGCCTGGAGTACCAACTCAAGGACGGCAAGGGCGAAGTCACCGTGCACCAGGCCGACGGCACCAAATGCAGCGGGCCGGTGAGCGCTACCATGAAGGGTGGCAGCCTGGCCATCGACAGCCAGGGTCAGGCCGTATGTGCCGATGGCAGCACTTACGACATGCCCAAGGTCAACTGCCGCAAAGGGGCGACCACAGTCGCAGACTGCACCGGCGGTTACGGCAAAGAACAATTCCCCATGTCCATGCGGCACGTGGCCGAATAAAAACGGAATAACCAGACATGTTGCCTGAAGTCACCCAATTCGAAGACACCGTCACGCTGGTCAGCGACACCGGCATCCAGTTCATGGATTTCGCGCTGCGCCTGGATCCTCGCAAGGAACCGGCGGGCGAGTTCGCACC
Organism: Pseudomonas sp. P1_F1_2; assembly: GCF_056405815.1. Lineage (NCBI taxonomy): Bacteria > Pseudomonadati > Pseudomonadota > Gammaproteobacteria > Pseudomonadales > Pseudomonadaceae > Pseudomonas > Pseudomonas sp. P1_F1_2. The sequence continues at coordinate 33,261 of NZ_JBFUBK010000018.1, forward strand.
AATGATCAGCGGGCTGATCTGCCGTCTGGCGTACAACGAAGAGAAAGACTTCTTTTTCTACGAACCCGAACCGGAAAAGGTCGAAAAGGCCAAGCCCGTGTTCAGTGTCGACATGAAAAGCAGCCTCGAATTGCTCGACGGTGTCTGGCTGCCGACCCCGTTTTTCCGCTTCATGCCCCCGCATCGCTTCGACGAAGGCCCGACCAACTGGTCGCGCATGCGCCTGGTGAAACTGGCCACGCCAGACATCGACGGCAACACCCACCGCCTGACGATGGCCTTCGACAGCCGCGTGATGCCCAAGCGTGACGGCACCGCCTACCTGGCGCCGAACGAAGAAGACATCAGCTCCGGCGTGTCTTTCAAACTGGCGACCAAGGCCAGCGAAACCCGCTGGTTCCTGGCCCAGCCGTGGGTCAATGAATGGCTGCTGGAAGTGTTCAACGAAGGCAATACCCACCGTTCGCGCGAAGAGCTGGACATCGATATCCGCGCCAACTATCACCTGGCGCATTACCTGAATTTGCTCAGCCTGTTGAGCAAGCCGTCTGCCGCACAGCAGTCGACGGCTCGCCCGAAAGTCGAGATCCCCGAGCTGAAAGTGGTCGCCAACGACAGCAACGGCCTGGTCAAACCGATTCCGGTGGACCTGGTGCTGGACGTCGGCAACTCGCGTACCTGCGGCATCCTGATCGAGAACCATGGTCAGGCCGGCTCCGGGCTCAAGCAGAACTACGTGCTGGAACTGCGCGACCTGATCACCCCCGAGCACACCTACAACCTGCCGTTCGAAAGTCGCGTGGAATTTGCCCAGGCGTATTTCGGCAAGGACCACTGCTCGGTCAAGAGCGGCCGTCATGATGCCTTCCAGTGGGCGACGATTGCCCGTGTCGGCAACGAGGCCAGCCGTCTGGCCAGCCGTCGTCGCGGCACCGAAGGCTCCACGGGCCTGTCCAGCCCGAAACGTTATCTGTGGGACGAAAACGCCTACGGCCACGGCTGGCGGTTCAACTGCTCGTACATCAAGACCGATAACGAGCCCTACGCTACCGCCGCGCCGTTCTCACACCTGATCAATGAAACCGGTGAAGCCCTTTACAGCCTCGAAGAAGACGATCGCCTGCCGGTGTTCATGCCGCGTTATTCGCGCAGCTCGCTGATGACCTTCATGCTCGCCGAAGTGCTGGCCCAGGCGCTGTCGCAAATCAACAGCCCGGCCCAGCGCTCGCGCCAGGGGCACACCCGCGTACCGCGCCAGCTCAACAGCATCACCCTGACCGTGCCGCCAGGCATGCCACAAGCCGAGCGCAGCATCCTCAACGAACGCATGCTGCAAGCCATAGGCCTGGTCTGGAAGAGCCTCGGCTGGCACGCCGGCGAGGAAGACCCGCATCAGGATCAGGCCCTGAGCCCGCGCACGCCGATCCCGAGCATCCGCGTGGAATGGGACGAAGCTTCCTGCGGCCAATTGGTGTACCTGTACACCGAGGTCAACGAGAACTTCGCCGGTCACCCGGAAGAGTTTTTCGACACCATCGCCCGGCCCGACAAGACCGACCGCGAGCGTATTACCTTGGCGACCATCGACATCGGCGGCGGCACCACGGACCTGGTCATCACCGACTATCGCCTCGACCGCGCCGGCAACACCGGCAGCGGCAGTAACGTGCACATCGTGCCCGAGCAGCGTTTCCGCGACGGATTCAAAGTGGCCGGCGACGACATCCTGCTGGACGTGATTCAGGACTTCATCCTGCCGAGCTTCGAGAAAGCGTTGCAGAGCGCCGGCGTAAAAGCCCCGGATTCGTTGATGTCACGGCTGTGCGGCGATGAGTCGGTCAGCGCCCAGGACATGATCCTGCGCCAGCAGTTGAACCTGCAGGTGTTCGCACCGCTGGGCCTGGCGCTGCTCAAGGCTTACGAGCATTACGATCCGCAGGTCCCGCAGGAAGTCACCCCGCAAAGCTACCGCCAATTGCTGGGCGACAACGCGATCAGCAAGACCGTGCTCGACTACGTCAATGCCGCCGTACGCCGCGATGTCGGCAGTCAGAGCGGTTTCGACGTGTATGAGGCACCCATCAGTTTCGACCTGCAAAAGCTCCATGCCGCATTTCTCAACGACCAGATCAACATCACCAAAATTCTTGGTGCGCTGTGTGAAGTGGTCGCGCATTACCCGTGCGACGTGCTGCTGCTGACTGGCCGTCCTTCGCGCCTGCCCGGCATCCAGGCGTTCATTCGCAAGGTGTTGCCACTGCCGCCAGGGCGCATTCTGGCGCTGCAAAACTACCGCACGGGCGGCTGGTATCCGTTCCATAAAAATGGCCGGATCGACGACCCGAAAAGCACCGCCTCGGTGGGCGCCATGCTTTGCCTGCTGTGCGCCAACCACAGTGTGCCGAATTTCTACTTCCGTGCTTCGGCACTCAAGCCGTATTCGACGGTCAAGCACATCGGCGTCATCGACCTGAACAACGTGATCAAGGATGCCGACGTGCTGTACCGCGACATCCAGTCCGAAGACTACAAGATCAAGCTGCCGGTGATCGGCGTGGGCGATACCGCCGACACGCCGCAACTGGAAATGCGCGGCGACCTGCGCCTCGGTTTCCGCCAGTTGGCTGCCGATCGCTGGGCCGCGTCGCCGCTGTACACCTTGCGCTTCACCAAAGTCGGTCGGGAGAAGTTTTCCCGTGCCATCGGTGATAACGGCAGCGCGCCGCTGCTCAAGGTGCGATTCGAGGTCAAGCCGGCGGACAAATACACGCGCAAGCAGGATCTGGTCAGCGATCTCCTCTCGGTTCGCGACATCGAATCCAACTGCAATAATGTCAACTTCAACCCGCGCAGCGACCTCGTGCTGGAGCTCAACACCATGCTCGACGCCGGCCTGAACGATTCCAAGTACTGGCTCGACAGTGGAAGTGTGAAACGCAAATGAACGACCTGACCCCCGAACAACATCAGCTCTCAAACAGTTGGGCCGCTGTTTATGAAGGTGCCGGTCAGGCGCTGGATTGGATTGGCCAGACGCGCGCCAATGCGCCACGCCTGGACAGCGAAGCCGACAACCTGAACATCCGCCTGCACCGTGCCCGCAACCTGGCTCACAGCCTGGGTCGCGTGGCCTGCACGCCGATGACCATTGGCTTTTTCGGTTTGTCGCAGGCCGGCAAGTCCTACCTGATTTCGGCTCTCGCTGCTGGTCAGAACGGCAAACTGGAGACCGACTTCGGTGGCCAGCGCCTGGACTTCATCAAGCACATCAACCCGGTGGGTGGCGGCAAGGAAGCCACCGGCCTGGTGACGCGCTTCAGCCGCCGCGCCACGCCGAGCCAGGATAATGATTTCCCGGTCGAACTCACGCTGTTCAAGGAAATCGAGCTGGCGAAGATTCTCGCCAACTCCTGGTTCAAGGATTTCGACCTTGAACGCATTTCCTACGAGATCGACGAAGAACGCATCCAGCGCGTGCTCAAACCGTTCGAAGGTCGCGAAACCGGGCCGATGCAAACGGGCGTCAACGCCGACGATCTGGTGTCGCTGTGGGATTACCTGCGCGACAACTTCCGCAACTCAGTGAAGAAGCTGGAGCACCTGTACTGGCCCAAGGCGTTGCAACTGGCGCCGCGCCTGAATTTCCAGGAACGGGCCGAGCTGTTTTCGATCCTCTGGGGCGAGCAAAGCGAACTGACGCGCGTTTATCAGCAACTGGCCGGCGCGCTGCACAAGCTGGGTTTGCCCGAAACCGTGTTCGCGCCCCTGAAGGCCTTGGTGAGTTTCGAAAACGACACCTACAGCCAGCGCGACAGCATCATGAACGTCGACATCCTCGAACGCTTCGGTAGCCCGCTGGATTTGCCGATCGATGTTCGACCATGGGTGGGTGGCCGTCTGCAAAACAGTCAGGGCATCCCGGTCGCGCAACTGGCGGCACTGACCGCTGAAATGACCTTCCGCCTGATCGAAGCGCCGGTCGACGAAATCGTCAATCAGGTCGACCTGCTGGATTTCCCCGGTTATCGCGGGCGCAAAAAGCTGCACGAAATCGCCGATTCCAACGATCCCGAATCCGCCACCAAGGACAACTCCGTCTCGCAACTGATTCTGCGGGGCAAGGTCGCCTACCTGTTCGAACGTTACACCGACAACCAGGAAATGAACGCGCTGGTGGTTTGCACCGGTTCGACCAAACAAAGCGACGTCAACGACGTTGGCCCGGTGCTGACACGCTGGATCGAAAAGACCCAGGGCGCCGACTCGGCCGCTCGCGCGAAACGCGATACTGGTCTGATCTGGGCGCTGACTATGCTCGACCTGCGCATCAGCAACTCCCTGAGCCTGACACCTGATCAGTACGACGAGAGCTGGAACGGCATGGTCAAGCTGACCATGCTGGAGCGCTTCGGCAGCCTGAGCTGGATGAACGACTGGGCCGGGACACCGTTCCAGAACACCTTCCTGGTGCGCAAGCCGCGCATGGACGCGGCGTTCATCGGGCAAGACGCGAACGGTGCCGAAACCGGCCTCAATGGCGGCTATGAAGATCGCGTCAAAGCGCTGGGCGAAAGCTTCGCCAGCAACGACCTGGTGTGCAAACACATCAAGAACCCGGCCAACGCCTGGGCCGAAATGCTGCGCAACGATGACGGTGGCATCAGCCACTTCAGCGGCAGTTTCACTGGCGTTGCCAACCTCGAATTCAAATTGCAGCGCATCCGCGAGCAATTGAGCGAATGCCTCGAAGGCCTGACTACGCATGGCCTGAGCACCTGGTATTACGCCGACGGTGACGGCGCCGCAGCGGCGAAAAAAGCGCAAGCGCAGATGATACTCACGGGCCTTGGCCGTCGTCCGGCGGTACTCGGCGAGCTCATCGATCAACTCGACATGCCGAGCGAAGAGGTGCGCGACCTGTACCTCAGCGGCGTGTACGAAACCGATGACGAGCCTACCGTGACCGACGAACCGGTCGCGCCGACACCGAGCCAGAGCCTGTACGGCAACGACGCCGGTTTTGATTTCGATTTCGGCGACGACCTGAGTCACGACAGCACACCGGTCAGCAGCAAAGCCAATACCCCGGCGCCAGAGCTGCAAAGCAACGAGCACCGCTTCGCCAAAGCCGCGTTCAAGGCCTGGATCGCGCACCTGCGTGAACTGACCACCCGGCAAAGCCTGCTCAACCTCCTCGGGCTGGAAAAGGCGTTGCTCGAAGCGGTGGTCGACGAACTGATCACCGCCGCTTACCGCCAGGACTTGCCGGGGCAACTGAGCCGTGCGGTCCTCAAGCGTGCACAAAGTGGCGCGCGCCGCGATCAACTGGTCGAGCGTCAGGTACTGGAAGTGCAACGTGTGCTGCGCGATTTCGTCTCCTGGTTCGGCTACATCCAGAAACCGGTAAGCGAGCGTCCGAACAGCCGGGCCGGTGCCAAGTTGCCTTTGTTCTCGTTCTATACCGACATCAATCCGGGACAAGTGCCGGTGCTGCCGCCGCAACCGGCGAACCAGGCGCAGCGGTATCTCGGCGACTGGCTCTCGGGCCTTGCCTACATCACCCAGGACAATGCCGGCCATGGCGCCGGGCGCGAAATCACCCCTGAACAGAACGAACGGCTGGGCAAAGTGCTCACAGCCTTCGCAGCGAGATAAGCAATGCCAATTCGTGTCGACCTGCTCGCCTTAGAGCCCAATGTGCCTGGCCAGGCCCGCCTCACCGTAAAGAAATGGCAGGGTGGCGAGGAACAGCTGGAGTTTTCCATTCAGCGTAACCAGGACGGTTTTTACCTTCAGGGCCAGAAGGCCTGGAGCAACAATCCGTTCTGGTTCAAAGTCTCGCGCTTCACCGCCAACGGCGAATTCCTGGTAACTCAGGTTGGCCCGGACGTGGTTGACCCATTACTGGAAGGCAGCGGCAACTCGCAATTTCGCATCGAACTTCGCGAACAGAGCCTGGGCCATGCCGACGCAGGCGTGATACTTCCGGCCAACAACCTGCTGGCTTCCACGGCTGGCGGCCAGACGCGCTCGACGTACGGCGGCGCCGAACTGACGACACCGGTAGCACCGGCACCGGAGATCCCTGACCTGCCGGAACTGGTCCTGCCGCCCGCCGAGGCAGAAGTGGAACCGGAACCGGAGCCGGTATTCGCCGACCCCGTCGAGACACCGCCGCCGCCACCGGCGAAGAAAAGCAACAAAGGCCTGATCGGCCTGTTGATGGTCGTGGTGTTGCTGTTGGCAGCAGGCGCTGGATTCTGGTTCTACAAACGCACTCCCGCACCCGCTCCGGTGGCCGCAGCCCCTGCTGCCGCGCCGGCCGGCGCCGACGCACAGGCCTGCACCCTCGAGAGCATGAACAGCCTGCCCGAATTGACCTTCGTCCAGACCTGCATCAAGGCTGCGCCCGACAGTGCCAAGTTGCTGGAGATCATCAACCAAGCCAAGGCCGGCAAGCACTGTGGCATCGCGCAGCGTCTGTACGCCAACCGTGCCCAGGCCGGTGACGCGTTGATCGCCAACGCCTATGCCCGCGAATACGACCCGAAATACCTGAAGGCCAGCGAGTGCTTCCCGGTCGCGGACAACGCCACCGCCGCCTACTGGTACGAAACCATCCTCACGCAGGACCCGAACAACGCCGAAGCCAAGCAGCGCTTCGAGGAGTTGCAGAAGTGATGCGTTCGCCCGTGAGTCGATTCCTGCTGAGCAGTGCCGCCTTGTTGGCACTGTGCATCAGCCCGCTGTCCCAGGCCGATGACAAACCGCTGATCCAGGCCGGTAAAAAGACCCTGTTCCAACGCGTACTGACCACGCCGGGCTGCAAGATCAGCCCGACGGCGGGCGGCGCGGCAGGCGACGAGCAACCGGTCTTCAGCCGCTTTTATGTGTACGAGCGCGCGCAAGTGAACAACGCCGAATGGCTGAAAGTCGGCCCCGACAGTTACGGCAAAACCATTGGCTGGCTACCTGCCGGCTGCACCACCGATTGGAAAATGCAGCTGACGCTGGCGTTCACCAACCCGGCTAACCGCGACCGGCTGCTGTTTTTCAAGGACCGCGCCACTGTCGAAGGCATCCTGGATGCGCCAGACCCGGTCAGCAAAGTCGCGCCGCTGCGGGCCACGCTGAAAAAAGGCCAGCAAGCACCCGGCGTGCTGGCCGAAGAACCTGAATACTTCGTCGACCTGCAAAAGCAGTTTTACCTGCTGCCGGTGCTCAGTGGCGAAGAAGTCATGACCGAAAGCGGTTTCCGCACGCGCCTGCTCAACGTCGCGTCGGTCAGCAAACCGGATGACAAGACGGCCAAGGGCGGTGCGGCAAACAGCGCTGCCGGCGGCAAGGAAGCCGAAGACAAAACGGCCAGCCAGTTGAAGGAATTCAGTGCGGCGGTGGTGTTTGTCATCGACTCGACGATCTCGATGGACCCGTACATCGACCGCACCCGCGAGGCGATCCGCAAGGTTTATCAGAAGATCGAAGCGCAGAACCTCGGCAAGCAGGTCAAGTTCGGCATGGTGGCTTTCCGTTCCAACACCCAAGCGGTGCCGGGGCTGGAATACACCACCAAAATGTACGCCGACCCTACCAAGGTGAAAGACAGCGCCGACTTTTTCGCCAAGATCGCCGACCTCAAACAGGCCAACGTATCGAGCAGCAGCTTCGATGAAGACTCATTTGCCGGCGTCATGGAGAGCATCGACAAGGTCGACTGGAGCCAGTTCGGCGCGCGCTACGTGGTGTTGATCACCGATGCGGGCGCCATCGAGGGCGACGACAAACTGTCGAAGACCGGGTTGAGCGCAGCGCAGGTGCGTATCGAGGCCGCCAATCCGGGTGTAGCTATCTATACGCTGCACTTGAAAACCCCGGCCGGGGCCAAGGACCACGCCAAGGCCGAAGCGCAGTACCGGGACCTGTCGACTTACCCTGGCACCAACACCTCGCTGTACTACCCGGTAAATGCCGGCGATGTGCAGGAGTTCGGTCGCAAGGTTGACGCACTGGCCGCCGCGATCACGACGCAGGTGAAAGCCGCCTACATGGGCGAAGACGCCATCGGCAGCGCGGCGAACGCCAAACAGGACCCGGCCGAGAAGAAAATGCTCGAAGACGCGGCGCTGATCGGCCATGCCATGCAACTGGCCTATCTCGGCGAGAAGACCAACAGCAAGGCCCCGCCGGTGTTCAAGGCGTGGATCACTGACCGCGACCTGATCAAGCAGAACATCCCGACCACCGATGTGCGGGTGCTGCTGACCAAGTCTCAGCTCAGCGACTTGAGCGACGTGATGAAGCAGATCCTCGATGCGGCCAACGAAGGCCTGATTTCGCCGACGGAAATGTTCGAGCGCCTGCGCTCGGTGGCGGCGACCATGGGCGCCGATCCCAATCAGCTCAAGCAGAACAGCAAAGCCAAACTGGCGGACATGGGTGTGCTCGGCGAGTACCTCGAAGACCTGCCCTATCAGAGTGAAGTGTTGAACCTGGATGAAGAAACCTGGAAGAGCTGGGACGGTCTGGCCCAGGAGAAATTCATCCGCACGCTCAATACCAAACTGCGGCATTACCAGCGTTACAACGCGGATGTTGACCGCTGGGTAGCTCTAGCCAAGGACAGCGACGCGCGGGACAACGTGTACCCGGTGCCACTGGAAATGATGCCTTAACGAGACACCCATGCTCGATATCAAGAACCTGCTGGTGCGTCGTGGTGACGGCGCGCTGGCCCACCACGTGCGCCTGCCGCACTTGCAGGTTGGCGCCGGAGAAATCCTCGCCATCACCGGCGAGAGTGGCAGCGGCAAAAGTACATTGCTCGAAGCCATCGGCCTGTTGCTCGCGCCTGTCGAACTCGAGCGCTTTCGTCTGGGCCCGACGTCAGCGGCACCGGCTCAAGACATCGCTCAACTGCTCGCCAGCGACGACCAGCCCGCCCTGGCGGCGGTGCGTTCACGGCATTTGGGATTCATTTTGCAGAGCGGCGGCTTGCTGCCGTTCCTCAGCGTGCGTGACAACATCAGCCTGCCGCGCCGTTTGCTCGGGATGTCGGCGAAGAGCGAGCACATCGACCACGCTGTTGACGTGTTGCGCCTGAGCGGGTTGCTGGATAAACAACCGCAGGCATTGTCGATCGGCGAACGCCAGCGCGTTGCCTGCGTTCGGGCCATTGCCCATGAACCGGTGCTGCTGCTGGCCGACGAACCGACCGCCGCGCTCGACCCCCACAGCGCCCGGCGTTTGTTCGAGTTGCTGCTGAGCCTGGTGTCGAACATGGGCTTGAGTGCACTGGTGGTGTCCCATGATTGGGCCTTGCTGAAGTCTTTCGGCTTGCCGCGACTGGGTGCTGTCAGCCGTCAGGGAGAGACACTGTTTGAACCCATGGATTAATCAAGTGCGCCTGTTGGGCTCATTGGCGCTGCAAGACCTCTGGCACGACCGCAAGGTCTCGCTGTGCATCGCCGCCTCCCTGGTGGCGGTGATCGCGCCGCTGTTGCTGCTGTTTGGTCTCAAGCACGGGGTGGTCAGCCAGTTGCAGGACGAACTGCTGCGCGACCCGCGCAACCTTGAAGTGAAGATGCTCAGCAACGGCAACTACGACAGCGCCTGGATCGAGCGTTTGCGCCAGCTCCCCGAGACCGGCTTTGCCCTCGGCCAGACGCGCTCGCTCAATACCCAGGCTGATTTGCTGATGGGCATGCAACGCTTTGTCGAAGGTGCGGAAATCATTGCCACCGAACCGGGCGACCCGCAACTGAACCTCGCGTCGCTCAACCCGGTCGGCAATCAAGTGATCCTCAGCGCCAGCGCCGCGCAACGCTTGCAGGCCAAGGTCGGCGACAGTGTGCAACTGCGGGCGCTGCGCCGCCTGGAAGGTGTCAATGAACGCGGCGAGATAACACTGACGGTGCTCGCCGTGCTCGACGGTGCACGTTTCGGTCGCGCCGCCGGGTTTGTCGCCCCGCCGTTGCTGTTGAACCTGGAGCGCTTTCGCGATGGCTATGAGGTCAGTGCGTTCGGCGTTGCCACCGGCAAGCCTCTGGGCAACCTGCAACCGCTGTATGCCCGTGCCCGGGTGTATGCGCGCGACATCGATCAAGTGGCGCCACTGGAGCGCTGGCTCAACGAACAACACATCGAAACGTCGAGCCGACTGGCCGACATCGACAACGTCAAAGCCATCAACCATGTGCTGGGGCTGATTTTCGGGGTTATCGCCATGGCGGCGCTGATTGGCTGTGTGGCGTCGATGGTCGGCGCGTTCCTGGCCAACATCGACCGCAAGCGCAAAAGCCTCGCGGTGCTGCGCCTGCTGGGTTTCAAACGCAGGGCCGTCGGTGGTTTCGTGGTCGTGCAAGCGTTGTTGCTGAGCCTGGCCGGTTACGTGGGCGGGTTGGGCTTCTATGCCGTTGGCAGTCATTTGTTCGACTATTTGCTCGGCAGCAGCCAGGCCACCGGCACTTTCGTGTGCCACATTACGGTCTGGCATGGCCTTGGCGCCCTGCTCCTGACCTTTCTGGTCGCTGCGCTGGTGGCCGTGATCGGCGCCCTGCGAGCCATCAACATCCAACCTGCGGAGAGTCTGCGTGAGCTATAAACGTTTTGGCTTGCTATTGCCCCTGAGCCTTGGCTATCTGCTCGACGCCTCGGCTGCGGGCTGGGAAGAGAAGTATTACAACCCGATGCCGGACGCCGCCGACGTGGTGCTGCCGATGCCCTGCGAAGGCTCGATGGTCTTTCGCAAGGTGTTCATTCCGGTGGCAGGGCCGCTCGATGACTACCCGATCAACATCGGTCAGGACGGCGCGGAATATGGCTACGTCGAACAGACGCGGCCGACGTTCATCGCCGGCAGTTTTACCGGCGCCAAGAACGACAAGTCCCGCTACTACCTGATGGCCAAGTACGAGATGAGTCAGTTGCAATACGCCGCACTGACCGAAGAAACCTGCCCGACGGCTGCGACCAAGATGCGCTTGCCGCAAGTGGCGGTGAGCTGGGTGCAAGCCATCGAAGCCGCCGACAAATACAACCTGTGGCTGCGCAAGAACGCCGCCGACAAGTTGCCCAAGGAAGACGGCGCGCTGGGCTTCTTGCGCCTGCCGACTGAAGTCGAGTGGGAGTTCGCCGCACGCGGCGGGCTGGAAGTCGGCGCCGCTGAATTCCGCGACACGCACTACCCGATGCCCGAAGGGATCAACGCCTACGAGTGGTTCGCCGGGGCGCAATCGTCCAACGGCAAGCTGCAATTGTCTGGCCTGCAAAAGCCCAATCCGCTGGGCCTGCATGACATGCTCGGCAACGTCGACGAAATGATGTTCGAACCGTTTCGCCTGAACAAACTCGACCGCCAGCACGGTCAGGCAGGCGGCTACGTGGTCCGTGGCGGCAACTACCTGACCGCGCAAGCCGACCTGCGTACTGCGTTGCGCAAGGAGGAGCCGTATTACAATGCCGATGGCCAGGTGAAAAACAAAACCACCGGCCTGCGACTGGTACTGGTCTCGCCGACCCTGACCTCCCGCGAGCGCGTCGCCAGCATTGAAAACAGCTGGAAGAAACTTGGCACCGGCAGCAAAGAAACCGAGTCTGCCGACAAAGGCACCGTTCAATCCTTGAACAGCCTGGCCTCGGGCGTCGAAGACAAAGCCCTCAAGGAAAAGCTCCAGGCCCTGGAAAACCAGTTGCGCGCCAGCAACCAGCAACAGGAAGAAACCCGCGACCAGGCGATCCGCGCCAGCCTGAACCTGGGCGCGTTCCTGTGCACCAAGATGCTCGACGACGGCCAGTACGTGGACTTCCTGCAAAAGAACTACAAGCTCAATTGCGAAGCTGCGGAAAAGGACGCGAGCTGCGACATGCGCAAAGGCAAGCTCGAGGAGCAGAAGGATCGCCTGCACAAACTCAGCCGTTACTACGCCAGCAGCCTGGTGGAATCGGCGACCTTGTACGGCCAGCCACTGCTTGAAAAACAGGTTCCGGTGATGGAAGAAATCATCACCCGCAACAAACAGCTGCAAGACCTCAAACCGTACTTGCGCACCCACTGGGCCAATCAGAAGGCGTTCCTGCAAAAGCAGAAGATCGACACTGAGGCCTGGCTGACCAGCTGCAAAACCGTCACTCAATAACAACACGTCAACACCGTCATCTAGGAGTTTCACCATGTCGCGCAGCCTTTGGACTCGCTTCAAGCTACAGATCGCTTTCGTACTGGCCGGCAGCCTGCTGCTGACCGGTTGCGCCAACACCGGCAGCTCCATGCTCGGCGAAAGCGGCGGCGGCACCGACCCGCGCCTGACTCAGGGCAATGATGCAGAGTTCTTCAGCAAGTCCGGTTACCAGGCCTGCGCCGTCGGCGCCGGTGTCGGCATCCTCACCTGCGCGCTGTCCAACAGCAGCAACAAAGCCGTGTGCGCCATCGCTGCCGGCATTACCGCGTGTGGCGTGGCCATGGGCGCGAACTACTATCTGGATCAGCGTCGCAGCGAATACGCCGACACCACCACCCGCCTGGCGAAGATGAACAGCGACGTCGAACAAGACACCCAGAACGTGATCGCCCGTACTGCGACCGCTCAGCAAGTGATCAACGATGACGAGGCGCGCATCGCCCAGATCAAAAAAGACATCGCCAACAAGAAAGTCGACAAGACCAAGGCCCAGACGCAAATCGCCGAAATCGATTCGAACATCGCCCGCCTGCGTAAAGACCTCGGCAACATGCGCACCAAAGTCACCGAGTACACCAAAGTAGCCGATGCCGAACGCGCACAAGGCGCACAAGGTGCCGAGATCAAGCAAGTGGACATGAACATTGCGAAAATGAACCAGAAAGTCACGGCCCTGCAGAAGGAAGTCGACGGTCTGTACAGCCAACGCTCCGCGATCACCCTGGGCTAAGCACATGACACTACGACAGCTGGCGGTCCTTACCGCCGTCCTGGCCCTGAGCGGTTGCGCGACGAAGCCCGGCGAATGCGATTCGACCAATCGCGACAGCAGCATGCTGACCAAGATGAACTGCGACTACTCCGGTGGTTACAGCGATCAGGTCAAGCAGAAGGAACTGGCCCTGAGCGAGTCCCGCCAGCAAAACGCAATGTTCCATCAGGTGTACGCGGACATTCAGGCGCAGCAACTGAGCACTAAAGCCGATCTGGCGAGCCAGCAGAAATCCCAGGCAGCGTTGAATCAGTCTTTGAGTCAGTTGCTAAGCTCGCTCAAGGCTCGGCGTGGCAACGAAAGCAGTGTGCAGAAGCAGATTGCCAGCATCGAGCAGCAACTCAAGGCCTCGCAAGCGGCGCCAACGACCAAAGCCACTCCAGCATCGCTGGCGGCCAAGCAGGAACAACTGAAGGCGTTGCAGAAGAAGGTCAATCAGCTGCAATTCAGCCTCGGTTACGAAGAGTAATGTTCACCCCGCAGGCATCTCCTGGATGCCTGCACTTTTTCAGGAATCGTCGTCATGCAGCGGGTCATCAGGGATGCGCAAGCCACACCGGAGGGGATGAGTGCGCTGCAAGCCAAAGTCGCCCTCATCCAGAAACACTTTCCGCCGACCGTCGCCAGTCTCTTCGCCATCCCGCGAATGGGCAGTGGTGACGTGCTGGAATGGTGGACCGAACTGKGTGGGCAACCCACGCCCTACGCCGACCTCAACGAGGACGCGCAACGACGTTTGCTGGAAACCTATGAAGTGCGTCAGACGTCCCTGGGACAGCTGGCGGACGAACTGCAAAAACGCGGTCAGCCCACGGTAGCGGATGACCTGCGCAGCCTGCTCGGCACGCCTGAGCTGGACAAACTCTACAGCCTCAACGGTGAGCCGTTGGTGGTGCGCTGGAACCAGCGTCCGCCAAAACCGATCGTACCGCCGGTTGTTCCGGTGGCGCCGATCGTACCGCCGTCACGGCGTGGCTGGTGGATTGCGGCAGCCCTGCTCGCGCTGCTGTTGCTGCTTCTGGCGCTGTGGCTCTGGTGGTTCCTGCACCGTGAACCGGTCGTCGTGGCTCCGCCGGTAGCGCCTGTTGCGCCAGTGGTAACGCCGGTGGAAAAACCGGTCGAGCCTGTTCCCGAGCCTGTTGTGGAACCGGAGCCTGCTCCAGAACCAGAACCCGCGCCAAAACCAGTGCCACCACCCAAGCCGGTCCCACCACCAAAACCGGTAGTGGCCGCGCCGCCGCCACCACCGCCGCCACCTCCGGCCCCGACGCTGGATAACTTCGCCTGTCGCAAAAAAGCGCCTGACGCCAAGATCCCGCAATTCGTGGTGGTGCTCGACACCTCAGGCTCGATGGATTTGAACATCAAGTCCGTGAAAGCCGACGAAGACTGGTTCTTCGGCAATGAGCTGAACAAGTACCTGGACGTGAACCGCACCCAACAGATCTTCGCCAAGCCGAGCCGCATGGACGTCGCCAAGGACTCGTTGGCCGGCATGATCAACGGGCTGGACCCGAAGATCGACACGCGCCTGATCACCTTCGCCGGTTGTGAAAGAACACCGGACCAGGGCGTGTTCAGATTTGGCGATCGCCCGCGGCTGATCAATGGGATTCGAGGCCTGGTTCCCAACGACGGTACACCGCTGGCTGACAGCCTGGCCTACGCGGCCAGCACCGTTGACGGGCGCAATAACGATGCCGTGATCGTGATGTTCGTCGACGGTGAAGACGGCTGCCAGAAAGACGCCTGCGCCGTGTCGCGCCGAATCGCCAAGGAACAACCGCGACTGCGGGTCAACGTGGTGAAAATCGGCGCCGGTGGCCCGTCGCGCTGCATCGCCGAAAACACTGGTGGCCGGGTTTACAACAGCACCAATGCGTCTGAATTGGCCAATCAGTTGAAACAGGCAAGCAAGGAAGTATCTAGCAATGCCAAGTGCGACTAGCCGGGGATAGATCCTGAATTGAGGTGACCCCATCGCGAGCAAGCTCGCTCCCACACTGGATATGTGATCGACACATAACCCTGTAGGAGCGAGCCTGCTCGCGAAAGCTATTTCAGAGGCGCCTCAACGAAACCGGTCAACCTCTTGGCGCAAGTCCGCCGCGAGCTTCTCCAGCTCCTTGGCCGTCACCGCCAGGTTGGACACCACTTCGCGCTGCTCACTGTTGGCCAGCGCAATGCTTTGCAGGTTGCTGCTGAGCAACGTTGCGGTGCTGCTTTGCTCCTGGGTCGCGGTGGTAATCGCCGCAAACTGCTGACCGGCCGAACGGCTCTGCTCGTCGATTCGCGCCAAGGCCGAAGCCACGTTGGCGTTACGCGACAAACCTTCCTGCATCAACACATTGCCCTGCTCCATGGTGCTGATGGCGTTGCCGGTTTCCTGCTGGATGCTGCTGATCATCCCGGAAATTTCGTCAGTGGCCTGACGAGTGCGCGACGCCAGGTTACGCACCTCATCGGCAACCACCGCAAAACCACGGCCCTGTTCACCGGCGCGGGCCGCTTCGATGGCGGCGTTCAGTGCCAGCAGGTTGGTCTGTTCGGCAATCGAGGTGATCACCCCGACGATGCCGCCGATTTCCTGAGAGCGCTGACCGAGGGTGTTGATCACCGTCGCGGTGCTGTTCAGCGCGCTGGCGATTTGCTCCAGCGACGAGGACGCTTCGTCCATCGACGTCCGACCGATCTGAGTTTGTTGTGCGTTTTCCTGGGCCAGACGCTGAGTGTTGCCCATGTTGTCGGCAATGTTCAGGGACGTGGCGCTGAACTCTTCCACGGCGCCGGCCATGCTGGTGATTTCGCCGGACTGTTGCTCCATCCCTTCATAAGCGCCACCGGACAGGCCGGACAATGCCTGGGCACGGCTATTGACCTCCTGCGAGGCTTTGCGGATGTGCTCGACCATGGTCGACAGGGCCTGGCTCATCTGGTTGAACGCGCGGGCCAGTTGACCGATCTCATCGTTGCTCGACACGTTCAGCCGCACGCTCAAATCACCGGCGCCCAAGGCTTCGGCCTGGCGCACCAGATCGCTCAGCGGCGCGAGTTTGCTGCGTAACAGCCAGACGGCTGAACCGACCGCGATCAACATCGACAGCAGACTGCCGATGGCCAATTGAATGCCGACACTCCAGGTCACCGCACTGATTTCGGCTTTTGGCATGTTCGCCACCACCGACCATGGCCCGCCGTCGAACGGCACCGCCACGCTGTAGAAGTCTTCCGACTTGTCGCTCCAGAAATCACCCTTGCCCGGTGTTTTCGCCAGGTCGACGATGGCCGTAATGGCTTGATCCGGTGCCTGCACGCCCGCCGGCGGCACCAGCCATTTGTTTTGTTCATCCAGCAGCGCCAGCGAACCGGTCTGGCCGATACGGAAGCGCTTGAGGTTGGCGAACTGGGCGTTCTGCGCGTCGGTGTAATCGAACCCTACGAACAGCACGGCAATCACCTTGCCGCTGCTGTCGCGTACGGGGGTGTATTGCGTCATGTAGGAACGCTCGAAGAGCAGCGCGCGACCCACATAGCTCTGCCCCGCCATCAAACGCGCATAAGCCGGGTGGGCGTGGTCAAGCAGCGTGCCGATGGCGCGGTTGCCGTCCTGTTTGGTCAGGGAGGTGCTGACCCGAATGAAGTCTTCGCCACTGCGCACGAACAACGTGGCCACACCGGCGGTCATTTGCTTGAACTCGTCGACTTCCTTGAAGTTGTTGTTCAACACTTCGCTGCCCAGGTGCAGCCCCGGGGTCTGCACACCGGCCACCGTCACCGGCTCATCCGGGTGCAGGCTCAGGCCGGAGCTGAAGCGCTTCTCGAACAGGCCGCTCAGACGCTGGGTGCTTTCGCGCAAAGTACCGTGGAAGGTACTCAACTGATCGGCCAGTAACCGGGCTTCACTGGCCAGGTGCTCTTCGCGGGTGGCGAGGTTGGCAGTGTCCAGCGAACGCAGGGCGAACACGGTACTGCCAGTGATGACAATCGCCAGTATCACGGCAAGCGCAAGGCCAAGCTGTGAGGCAATCCGGGCACGGGGTTGAGACATGACAACTCCTGGCCGAGCGACCTGCCCCCGTGTTTGATCGGGCTGCACACTCAGCAAAATTTTTCTAATAATGGGAACAGCGCTGGACCTGCACGAAGGTTCCATTTGCAGAATTTCGGCGGCGATTCTGAATACTTGAGTAAATAGCCGGGATATGGCGCAAGGCCTCTATCACGCCAGCTCTATCGATTCAGCTCAAACGCTGCACATCCGGTAATTCCATCGCCCGGACTTCACCCAACAGAAAATCGCTGAGCCGGCGCAAACGATCACCTCCGGGGCGGGTTTTCGGCCAGACAAGGTAATAATTCTCACCACTGGCAACGGCGGTCGGCCACGGCAAACTCAGACGCCCCTGCGCGACATCCTCCGCCACCATCAGCAAATCCCCCATGGACACGCCGTAGCCCCGCGCGGCGGCAATCATGCCCAGCTCCAATGTGTCGAACACCTGCCCGCCCTTGAGCGAGACCTGATCGGTCAGGCCCATGCGGTCCAGCCAACTGCGCCAGTCGCGACGATCCGGCGTCGGGTGCAGCAGTTCGGTGCTGGCCAGGCGTGCAACGTCCCACGGCTGATCGTTCAGAAGATTCGGCGCGCCCACCGGAATCAGCTCCTCCGGGAACAGCAGCGTCGCTTCCCAGTCCGGCGGGAAATGCCCGTTGCTGAGGATCACGGCACAGTCGAACGGTTCCTGATTGAAGTCCACCGAGTCGATGTCCATCCAGGCACTGGTCAGTTGCACTTCATTGCCCGGCTGCAGGTGCCGAAAGCGGCTGAGCCGCGCCAGCAGCCAGCGCATGGTCAATGTCGAAGGGGCTTTCATGCGCAGGATGTCGTCTTCGGCGCGCAAGGTATTGCAAGCGCGTTCCAGGGCGGAGAAACCGTCACGAATGCCCGGCAAAATCAGGCGCGCCGACTCGGTCAACTGCAGGTTGCGTCCACTACGGTGAAACAGCCGACAGGCAAAATGCTCTTCGAGTGTACGAATGTGTCGGCTGACGGCACTCTGGGTGATCGACAATTCTTCGGCGGCGCGAGTAAACGAGCTATGCCGAGCCGCCGCTTCAAATGCGCGCAAGGCATATAAGGGAGGAAGACGACGAGACATGCGGAAAGCTCCTATAGCGCAATCCGCTTACCCTAGCAGAATCTCCATTGCATGAGTTTGACTCATGCTACCCATCCTTTTTATCCCTTTGTGCAAACCCCTTGAAGCGCCGAGAATCGACCCTTTCCAGTTCACTTTGATAATCGAGCGTGATGACCATGAAGCATCCAGCGCGTATTGAACTCGGGGCCATCCTGCGGCTGGCGGGGCCGCTGATTGCCTCGCAGTTGGCGCACATGCTGATGGTCCTCACCGACACCTTGATGATGGCGCGCCTGAGTCCCGAGGCATTGGCCGGTGGCAGTCTGGGGGCAGCGAGCTATTCGTTCGTGTCGATTTTCTGCATCGGCGTGATTGCCGCCGTCGGCACCCTGGTGGCGATTCGTCAGGGCGCAGGCGACATCATCGGCGCTGCGCGGCTGACCCAGGCCGGAATGTGGCTGGCGTGGTTGATGGCACTGGTGGCCGGGCTGCTGCTGTGGAATCTCAAACCTGTGCTGTTGCTGTTTGGCCAGACCGAGTCCAACGTCCACGCGGCCGGGCAGTTTCTGCTGATCCTGCCGTTCGCCCTGCCCGGTTACCTGAGCTTCATGGCCCTGCGCGGTTTCACCAGCGCCATTGGCCGGGCGACGCCGGTCATGGTGATCAGCCTCGGCGGCACGGTGGCGAACTTCCTGCTCAACTACGCCTTGATCACCGGCATGTTCGGCCTGCCGAAACTCGGGCTGATGGGTATCGGGCTGGTGACAGCGATTGTTGCCAACCTGATGGCCGTGGCGCTGGCGGTGCACATCCGCCGGCACCCGGCGTATGACGCCTACCCCTTGCGCCAGGGCCTGTCGCGACCTAACCGTCGGTATTTGAAGGAGCTGTGGCGCCTCGGCCTGCCGATTGGCGGCACATATGCGGTGGAGGTCGGGCTGTTTGCGTTCGCCGCGCTGTGCATGGGCACCATGGGCAGCACGCAGTTGGCGGCGCACCAGATCGCCCTGCAGATCGTTTCGGTCGCGTTCATGATTCCGGCCGGGATTTCCTACGCGATCACCATGCGCATCGGCCAACACTACGGCGCCGGGCAGTTACTGGATGCGCGGCTGGCGGGCCGGGTCGGGATTGCTTTCGGCGCGGCTGCGATGCTCGGTTTCGCCATGGTCTTCTGGTTCCTGCCGAACCAGTTGGTCGGCCTGTTCCTGGACCAGAACGACCCGGCCTTTCGCGACGTTATCAACCTGGCTGTGAGCCTGCTGGCGGTGGCGGCCTGGTTTGAGCTGTTCGACGGCACACAGACCATCGCCATGGGCTGCATACGCGGGCTCAAGGACGCCAAGACCACATTCCTGGTCGGGTTGGGCTGTTACTGGCTGATTGGCGCACCCGCCGCGTGGTGGATGGCCTTCCATGTRCACTGGGGGCCGACGGGCGTCTGGTGGGGGCTGGCGCTGGGGCTGGCGTTTGCGGCGGTCAGCCTGACGCTGGCGTTCGAGTGGAAGATGAAGCGGATGATTCGGCAGGAGCCGTCGTCACACCAGCGTTTCGAAATCCCTCAGCCAGACTGAGATCCCTGTAGGAGCATGGCTTGCCCGCGATGAACGATAACGCGGTGTGCCTGCAAGACCGTGTCGCCTGYATCGCGGGCAAGCCTTGCTCCTACAGGATCCTCGCTAGTTCACGACTTCCAGCACTGGCTGCTGATCGCTGGCTGACGTCAAATACTCAACCAGCTCCGCCAACGGCAGCGGCTTGCTGATCAGGTAGCCCTGCACCTGATCGCAGCCAAAACCGCGCAACAGATCCAGCTGTTCCGGTGTTTCCACCCCTTCGGCAACCACCTCGAGATTGAGGTTGTGCGCCAGGTTGATCATCGCGTGGACCAGTTTGCGATTCTCCTCACGTTCTTCCATGCCGCCGACAAAGCTCTTGTCGACCTTCAGCAACGCGATCGGCAGGCTGTTGAGGTGCACGAAGGACGAGAACCCGGTGCCGAAGTCATCCAGCGAGAAGCGCACGCCCAGCCGCCCGAGGGCGTCCATGGTTTGCTTGACCAGATCGCTGCGACGCATCACCGCGGTTTCCGTCAGTTCGAATTCAAGCCACTGCGCTTCGACACCACGCTCGGCAATCAACCGGCTCAACGTGGACAGCAATTGGCTGTCCTGAAACTGCCGGAACGACAGGTTGATCGCCATGTGCAACGCCGGCAGCCCCTGCTCACGCAAGGCCTGCATGTCGCGCAGGGCCCGGGAAATCACCCAGTAACCGAGCGGCACGATCAAACCGCTTTGCTCGGCCAGCGGTACGAATTCGCTCGGTGGCAACAAACCGCGCTCGGCGTGCCGCCAGCGCACCAGGGCTTCAAGGCCGACGATCTGGCCGTCATCCAGGTTCAGGCGGGGTTGGTAGTGCAGTTCCAGTTCGTCACGCCGCAAAGCCCGGCGCAACTCGCTTTCGAGATCGGCCATGCTGCGGGCGTTGCGGTTGATGCGTTCGTTGAAGATGTGAAAGGTGCAGCCTTGCGTGCTCTTGGCTTGCTGCATGGCGATGTGCGCGTGCCACATCAGCGGGTCGGCGCCGGCCTGGACCCGGGCGTGGGCAATGCCCAGGCTGGACCCGATCAACAGGCTTTCGCCGTCGACCCAGTAAGGTTCTGCCAGTGCTTCGGTGATGCGCTCGGCCATCCATTCGGCGCGCTGAGGCGCACGGCGGGTGTCGATCAGCAGGGCGAATTCGTCACTGCCCAGGCGCGCCAGTTGGTCGCCGGCCTCAAGTTGGCTTTTGAGCCGAGCGACCACTTGCAGAATCAATCGGTCGCCGGCCTGGTGGCCGAGGGCATCGTTGGCGTGACGGAAGTTGTCGAGGTCCAGGTGACCGAGGGCCAGGCCCCGGCCGTCGTTTTCTGCGAGGCGCGCTGCCAGCAGGGTCTGAAAACCCTGGCGATTGGCGATGCCGGTCAACGGGTCTTGCTCGGCCAGACGCTGCAAGGTGTTTTCCAGCAAGCCACGCTCGCGCACATGCCGCAGGCAACGGCGCAGCATGCCGGCATCGAGCAGGTCACGCACCAGCCAGTCACTCACGCTGTCGGGCGTCGTCACTGGCTCGTGCTCGAGCAACAACACCGTCGGCAAGCTGCAACGACCCGGTAGCGGCTGAAGTGCAGGAACAGTCAACAACACCGCGTTACGGTTGTCATCGAACAAACTGCTGACCGACTCCCAGCTCGGCGCGCTGATGAGCACGGCCGAGCTCCCCATCGGAGCCAGACACTCGCGCAACAACGCTGCCCACGCTGGCTCTTCGGCCAGTAACAGCAAACGCAAGGGTTCGACAGGCGTAGACAAGCTAGCTCCCTAGACTCTGCAAAGATGTAGGCGGCGGGCATTATGCCGCGCGGGTAACCAATGACCAAATGACATCGGTTATCAAACGCGTTTTGCGCCCGGAATAAGAACATTAGCCGCACATTCACCGCGCATCCTGCTTGAAAGTAACAAAACCGGCAATTAGAGAAAGCGTGTTACGTCACAAGTCGGACAGAGCAGCACAATTCGCTGAGCCTGTTAAAATGCCGGCCCATTTCACAAACGACTCCCTGAATTCTGTATGTCCCGACTCAATCCCCGGCAGCAAGAAGCCGTGAGCTACGTCGGCGGCCCTCTTTTGGTGCTCGCCGGTGCAGGCTCCGGCAAGACCAGCGTGATCACCCGCAAAATTGCGCACCTGATCCAGAACTGCGGCATCCGCGCCCAGTACATCGTCGCCATGACCTTTACCAACAAGGCCGCGCGCGAGATGAAGGAACGGGTCGGCACATTGCTCAAGGGTGGCGAAGGCCGTGGCCTGACCGTGTGCACCTTCCACAATCTGGGCCTGAACATCATCCGCAAGGAACACGTGCGCCTGGGTTACAAACCGGGCTTCTCGATCTTTGACGAAACTGACGTCAAAGCCTTGATGACCGACATCATGCAGAAGGAATACGCGGGCGACGACGGCGTCGACGAGATCAAGAACATGATCGGCTCGTGGAAAAACGACCTGATCCTGCCCGCCGAAGCCCTGGAAAACGCGCGCAACCCCAAGGAGCAGACCGCCGCCATCGTCTACACCCACTATCAGCGCACGCTCAAGGCGTTCAACGCGGTGGACTTCGACGACCTGATCCTGCTGCCGGTAAAGCTGTTCCAGGAACACGCCGACATCCTCGAAAAGTGGCAGAACAAAGTCCGCTACCTGCTGGTCGACGAATACCAGGACACCAACGCCAGCCAGTATTTGCTGGTGAAATTGCTGATCGGCACGCGCAACCAGTTCACCGTGGTCGGCGACGACGACCAGTCGATTTACGCTTGGCGCGGCGCCCGTCCGGAAAACCTGATGCTGCTCAAGGACGACTATCCGTCCCTGAAAGTGGTGATGCTGGAGCAAAACTACCGCTCCACCAGCCGCATCCTGCGTTGCGCCAACGTGCTGATCTCGAACAATCCGCACGAGTTCGAAAAACAGCTGTGGAGCGAGATGGGCCACGGCGACGAAATCCGCGTGATCCGCTGCCGCAACGAAGACGCCGAAGCCGAGCGCGTGGCGGTGGAACTGCTGACGCTGCATTTGCGCACGGACCGCCCGTACAGCGATTTCGCGATCCTGTATCGCGGCAACTACCAGGCCAAGCTGATCGAGCTGAAGCTGCAACACCACCAGATTCCGTATCGCCTCTCCGGCGGCAACAGCTTTTTCGGGCGTCAGGAAGTGAAAGACCTGATGGCCTACTTCCGCCTGATCGTGAACCCGGACGACGACAACGCCTTCCTGCGGGTGATCAACGTCCCACGCCGGGAGATCGGTTCGACCACCCTGGAAAAGCTCGGCAACTACGCCACCGAACGCAAAATCTCGATGTACGCCGCCACCGATGAGATCGGTCTGGGTGAGCATCTGGACACGCGCTTCACCGATCGCCTGTCGCGCTTCAAGCGCTTCATGGACAAGGTGCGCGAGCAGTGCGCCGGCGAAGACCCGATCTCGGCATTGCGCAGCATGGTCATGGACATCGACTACGAGAACTGGCTGCGCACCAACAGCTCCAGTGACAAGGCCGCCGATTACCGCATGGGCAACGTCTGGTTCCTGATCGAGGCGTTGAAAAACACCTTGGAGAAAGACGAAGAAGGCGAGATGACCGTCGAAGACGCCATCGGCAAACTCGTCCTGCGCGACATGCTCGAACGCCAGCAGGAAGAGGAAGACGGCGCCGAAGGTGTGCAAATGATGACCTTGCACGCGTCCAAAGGCCTGGAATTCCCTTACGTGTTCATCATGGGCATGGAAGAGGAAATCCTCCCGCACCGCTCCAGCATCGAAGCCGACACCATCGAAGAAGAACGCCGCCTGGCCTACGTCGGGATTACCCGCGCGCGCCAGACCCTGGCCTTTACCTTCGCCGCCAAGCGCAAGCAGTACGGCGAAATCATCGACTGCGCGCCGAGCCGCTTCCTTGATGAGCTGCCGCCGGACGATCTGGCGTGGGAAGGCAACGACGACACACCGGTTGAAGTCAAAGCCGTTCGCGGAAATACCGCATTGGCGGATATACGCGCGATGTTAAAGCGCTAGAATTGAGCACTTTTTAATCAAAGCATTTTTAACCGAACACTTTTTGACAAGCTCGGCGCACATGGCGCCAGTAGAGGAACGCTTCATGGAAGCACTGCACCAGAAAATTCGCGAACAAGGCATCGTGCTTTCCGATCAGGTCCTGAAGGTAGACGCCTTTTTGAACCACCAGATCGACCCGGCCCTGATGAAGCTGATCGGCGACGAATTCGCCGCGCTGTTCAAGGACTCGGGCATCACCAAGATCGTCACCATCGAAGCCTCGGGCATCGCCCCGGCGATCATGACCGGTTTGAACCTCGGCGTGCCGGTGATCTTCGCCCGCAAGCAGCAGTCCCTGACCCTGACTGAAAACCTGCTGTCGGCGACCGTTTACTCGTTCACCAAGAAGACCGAAAGCACCGTGGCGATTTCCCCGCGCCACCTGACCAGCAGCGACCGCGTGCTGATCATCGATGACTTTTTGGCCAACGGTAAGGCATCGCAGGCACTGATTTCGATCATCAAACAGGCGGGCGCGACCGTGGCCGGTTTGGGCATCGTGATCGAGAAGTCGTTCCAGGGTGGCCGTGCGGAACTGGATGCGCAGGGTTATCGCGTTGAATCGCTGGCCCGCGTGCAGTCGCTGGCCGGTGGTGTTGTGACCTTCATCGAGTAAGCCGCAACACTGCAAAACCTGTAGGAGCCGAGCTTGCTCGCGATGGCGGCCGGACATTCGACATTGATGTTGAATGTTATGGCCTCAACGCGAGCAAGCWCGGCTCCTACAGGGTTTTGTGGTGGTTGTTATTGCGCGGTGGCTTTCAGACCGGCCAGCAGCAATCGCTGAAACAGGTCTTCCTTCAGCCCATCCGGGTGGGTCAGTTGCATCCGTTCAAGATGCTCTGGAAACGCCGAAGCCTCTGGCGCATCCAGTGCCGCCCTGCCCAATTCCAGAATCTCCGTCAGCTTGAACTTGCTCTTCAGCCAGTTCAGGGCCCGCAACACGTCGCGCTCCACCGCGGTGAAATCACTGCCCAGCGGATACTCCGGAAACAGGTTCGGATGCCGCCCCTGAATCGTCTGTAATCGCTGCGGACTGTTATCGGCGAAACGTGGGTCGAGACGGAAGTCCTTGGGCAACTTGCCAACGCTCTGCGCCTGCTCGATCAGCCCCGACTGGAACCGTGAGTCGCTGATATTCAGCAAGGACTCGATCACGGCCGCATCCGTCTTGCCGCGCAAGTCGGCGATACCGTACTCGGTGACCACGATGTCGCGCAGGTGCCGGGGGATCGTGCAGTGGCCGTACTCCCAGACGATGTTCGAACTGACCTCACCGCCCGCCTCACGCCAACTGCGCAGCAGCAGCACCGAACGTGCGCCTTCCAGTGCATGCCCCTGGGCGACGAAGTTGTACTGCCCGCCCACACCGCTGAGCACTCGCCCGTCTTGCAACTGATCGGCCACACCGGCGCCGAGCAGGGTCATGGTGAACACCGTGTTGATGAAGCGCGCATCCAGGCGCTGCAGGCGCTTGAGTTCTTCCTGACCGTAAAGCTCATTGATGTAGCTGATGCGGGTCATGTTGAATTCAACGCGCTTGCTCTGCGGCAATTCCCGCAAGCGCTCATAGAAACTGCGTGATCCCAGGAAAAACCCGCCGTGAATCGAAATGCCGTCGGTTTGCGCGGCCTCGTCCAGAGTGCCGGCATTCGCCTGCTGCTGGGTGAGGACGTCGGGATAGACCTTGCGCCGCACAATCCCGGCATCCGCGAGCACCAGCAAGCCGTTGACGAACATTTCGCTGCAACCGTACAGGCCTCTGGCGAAAGGTTCGAGGCCGCCTTCGCGCTCGATCAACTGCGCCCACTGGCTCAGATTCACGTCTGCCAGCAAAGCCTTGTAACCGTCATTGTCGGCCTGACGCGCCAGCAACGCCGCCGTCAGCGCATCGCCCATGGCGCCGATACCGATCTGCAGCGTGCCGCCGTCGCGCACCAGAGTGCTGGCGTGCAGGCCGATGAAGTGATCCTGAAAGCCCACCKGCATGTTCGGCGTGGAAAACAGCGTGGTGCTGTCTTTCTTGTCGATCAGCAGATCAAAGGTGTCGATGCCCACCTCCGCGTCGCCTGGCATATAGGGCAAGTCGTTGTGCACCTGGCCCACCAGCAGGATCGTCTCCCCCGCCGCCCGGCGTTTGGCAATCATGGGCAACAGGTCGAGGGTGATGTCCGGGTTGCAACTCAGGCTCAGGCGATCGGGATGATCGCTGTGGCTCGCCACCAATTGCGCGACCAGGTTCAAACCGGCAGCGTTGATGTCCCGTGCGGCGTGGCTGTAGTTGCTGCTGACGTAGTCCTGCTGGGCTGACGCGCTGTGCAGCAGGCTGCCGGGCTGCATGAAGAACTGCTGGATGTGGATGTTCGGCGGCAGGTTGTCTTTGTGCAGACCCTGCAGAAAATCCAGCTCCGGATAGTCGCCGAATACCTGTTCGATGAAGGGTTCGAGGAAGCGCTTCTGCAAACCATCGCCCAATGCCGGACGGCCCAGGCACAGCGCGGTGTAGATCGTCAGTCGCCGCTGCGGCAGTTGCGCAATGCGCTGGTACAGCGCGTTGACGAAGTGGTTGGGTTTACCCAGGCCAAGGGGCAAGCCCATGTGAATGTGCGCCGGCAACCGTGCCAACACATCATCCACGGCCTGTTCGATTGAACACAGCTGAACCATCTGATCCTCCCTTACATTCCGTGATTCGGGTTGGACCGAGCTTGCCGGGTCTTTGCTGCAATGAACAGTCTCAGGCACAAATCGCAGGCACAAAAAAACCGCTCGAAAGCGGTTTTTTTGCTGAAGATGTGGGCTTATTTCAGGCCGGACATCTTCTGGATGGCGCCTTTGAGCTCGGCGTCCGCGCAATCGGCGCAGGTGCCTTTTGGCGGCATTGCGTTGAGGCCGGAGATCGCCTTTGCGAGCAGGCCGTCAACACCGCCTTCCTTCTTGGCACGCTCGCCCCACGCTGCGGCGTCACCGATTTTCGGTGCGCCCAACAGGCCAGTGCCGTGGCAAGCGTTGCAATGTTTTGCAATCACCTCGTCAGGGGTTTTGGCACCGCCACCACCGCCAGCAGAGGCAGCAACTTCCATCCCCTTGCACTCTTTGCCCTGAACGCAAACCTGGCCGACTGGCTCAAGGCGTTTGGCAATATCGTCGTTCGTCGCAGCTTGAGCGCTGACAGCCCAAAGGGCCAATACGGTTGCTGGTACAGCCAGCATTTTCATAATTAGATTCACGCGTTCACCCTCAATGGTGGCTAGTCACGCCTACGGCCACGGTTCGCAGGCGGGCGCAAGTATAGCGGTAAGCCCGCCACACTGAAACAACCCCAAAGTCGAAGGGGTCTTATGCTGCAGCGGAAAAACTGCCTGGGTGCCTCGGCCTGACTGGCAGGGCGCCTTCTTTACTTAGAAATTCGCCGGTGTCGCTGCGCTGATTAGTCGCGCCGGCGCATCGAACGGATTACGGAAACGATGCGGCTTGGTACTCTCAAAGTAGTAGCTATCGCCGGCTTCGAGCACAAAAGTTTCAAGCCCGACCACCAGTTCCAGCCGACCCTCCACCAAAATGCCGGTCTCCTCGCCCTCATGGGTGAGCATCTCGTCACCGGTATCGGCGCCTGGCGGGTAGATTTCATTCAGAAAGGCGATGGCCCGGCTCGGATGAGCACGGCCGACCAGTTTCATGGTCACTGCGCCATCGGAAATATCGATCAGTTCGTTGGCTTTGTAGACGATCTGCGTCGGTTTTTCCTGCAGGATTTCTTCAGAAAAGAACTCGACCATGGACATGGGAATCCCGCCCAGTACTTTGCGCAGCGAACTGATCGAGGGGCTGACGCTGTTCTTCTCGATCATCGAAATCGTGCTGTTGGTGACACCCGCGCGCTTGGCGAGCTCACGCTGCGAAAGGCCTTTGAGCTTACGGATGGATTGCAGTCGTTCACCGACGTCCAATGCTTGCGCCTCCAGGGATTCAGGTTGTAGGAATATTGAGCGTTATCATGGCGACAGCGTTCAGTATTTACAACACTTGGACCTGAATCCTGTGGGACGAGGCGACTTCCGGTGTGGACCGCTGGGTGTCAGCCCTCGGAATAGAGCAGTGGCACCCGGCGCAGGTTGCAGAAGATCTGATAAGGAATCGTGTCCGCGGCCGCCGCCACGTCGCTGGCGAGGATGTTTTTACCCCACAACTCGACGGTCGAACCGAGACCGGCTTGCGGTACATCGGTCAGGTCGATGCAGAGCATGTCCATCGACACGCGGCCGATCAACTGGCTGCGCTGCCCGGCCACCAGCACCGGCGTACCGGTGGGCGCCTGACGCGGATAGCCGTCGGCATACCCCATGGCCACCACCCCCACACGCATCGGCTTGGGTGTAATGAATTTCGCACCGTAACCAATCGGTTCACCGGCCGGCAGTTCACGCACACTGATCACTTTCGATTCCAGCGTCATCACCGGTTGCAGGCGTGAGGCGACTGCGTTGGCTTCTTCAAATGGCGTCGCGCCATACAGCATGATGCCCGGACGCACCCAATCGCTCGGAATCTGCGGCCAACCCAGCACCGCCGGCGAATTGCGCAGGCTGATCTCTGCCGACAAACCCTGGCGCGCGGCTTCAAATACCGCGACCTGCTCGGCGCTGGACTGCTCGTGCAGTTCATCGGCCCGGGCGAAGTGGCTCATCAATACAACCTTTGCCACCTTGCCGCTGGCCAGCAGCCGTTGATAGGCCGCCTGATAATCCTTTGGATGCAAGCCCACCCGATGCATGCCCGAATCCAGCTTCAGCCAGACGGTGATCGGCTTGCTCAGCGAAGCTTTCTCGATGGCTTCAAGCTGCCAGAGCGAATGCACCACACACCAGAAATCATGCTCGACAATCAGCGACAACTCGTCAGCTTCGAAGAACCCTTCCAGCAGCAGGACCGGCGCACGAATGCCCGCGGAACGCAGCTCCAGCGCTTCCTCGATGCAGGCCACGGCAAAACCGTCTGCCTCGACTTCCAGCGCCTGGGCGCAACGCACTGCGCCATGGCCGTAGGCATCGGCCTTGATCACCGCGAGGGCCTTGGCCCCGGTGATTTCACGGGCGA
Organism: Pseudomonas sp. P1_F1_2; assembly: GCF_056405815.1. Classification (NCBI taxonomy): domain Bacteria; kingdom Pseudomonadati; phylum Pseudomonadota; class Gammaproteobacteria; order Pseudomonadales; family Pseudomonadaceae; genus Pseudomonas; species Pseudomonas sp. P1_F1_2. Next base: position 62,114 of record NZ_JBFUBK010000018.1, read on the forward strand.
TTCGGTAGTTGTGACGCAGGGCTTGAAGGTCGATCAGGGCACGGGCAGGACGCATGGCGGCAGACTTCTGGTCGGGTCATTGGGGAAGAAAAACCGGCGCTGGCTGACAGCATCAACCGCCAACAGCACCGGGAGAGGGATCTTTCTGAGCTACTGGTTTCAGATCAATTATGGCAGAGCGGCTACAACCGACAGCTCAACCAGGATCTCCGGTTCACACAGTTTCGATTCAACCGTGGCACGCGCGGGTGCGACGCCTTTTGGCAGCCACTGGTCCCATACCGCGTTCATGCCTTCGAAGTGTGCATCAATGTCTTTCAGGTAAATCGTGACCGACAACAGGTGGTTCTTGTCAGTACCGGCCAGATCGAGCAAACGCTCGATGTTGGCAAGGGTCTCACGGGTCTGCTGTTCAATCCCGGCGCTCAAGTCATCGCCGACTTGCCCGGCCAGATACACGGTGCCGTTGTGGCTGACGATCTGACTCATGCGCTCATTGGTGAGCTGGCGCTGGACTGACATGCTTTGCGGACTCCTGGGTCTTATTGCCATAACGGGAAATATCGAGGCCTTCGGCGCTGATCTGCGGCGTTCTTTTCGCCATCAGGTCAGCCAGCAAGCGACCGGAGCCACAAGCCATGGTCCAGCCGAGTGTGCCGTGACCGGTGTTCAGGAACAGGTTCTTGAACGGTGTCGCGCCAACGATCGGCGTGCCGTCCGGGGTGGTCGGACGCAGACCGGTCCAGAAACTGGCCTGGGCCAGATCGCCGCCCTGAGGATAAAGGTCGTTGACGATCATCTCCAGGGTTTCGCGCCGACGCGGGTTCAGCGACAGGTCAAAACCGGCGATCTCCGCCATGCCGCCGACGCGGATGCGGTTGTCGAAACGGGTGATCGCGACCTTGTAGGTCTCGTCGAGAATGGTCGAGGTCGGGGCCATGGCCGGGTTGGTGATCGGCACGGTCAGCGAGTAACCCTTGAGCGGGTACACCGGCGCCTTGATCCCCAGCGGCTTGAGCAATTGCGGCGAGTAGCTGCCGAGCGCCAGCACGTAGCGGTCAGCGGTTTCCAACTTGCCGTCGATCCACACGCCGTTGATGCGATCACCGGCGTAGTCGAGCTTCTGAATGTCCTGGCCGAAGCGGAATTCCACACCCAGTTTCACCGCCATTTCGGCCAAGCGGGTGGTGAAGATCTGGCAGTCGCCGGTCTGGTCGTTCGGCAGGCGCAGGGCGCCGGCGAGGATGTCGGTGACGCTGGCCAGCGCCGGCTCAACGCGGGCAATGCCGGCGCGGTCGAGCAGTTCGAACGGTACGCCGGACTCTTTCAGCACCGCGATGTCTTTGGCGGCGCCATCCAGTTGAGCTTGGGTGCGGAACAGTTGCGTCGTGCCCAGGCTACGGCCTTCATAGGCAATGCCGGTTTCAGCGCGGAGTTCGTCGAGGCAGTCACGGCTGTACTCGGACAGGCGGACCATGCGCTCCTTGTTCACCGCGTAACGGCTGGCGGTGCAGTTGCGCAGCATCTGCGCCATCCACAGGTACTGATCGATATCGGCAGTGGCCTTGATCGCCAGCGGTGCGTGGCGCTGCAACAGCCATTTGATGGCTTTGAGCGGCACACCCGGCGCCGCCCACGGCGAGGCATAACCCGGCGAAACCTGGCCGGCGTTGGCGAAACTGGTCTCCATGGCAGCGGCCGGCTGACGGTCCACCACCACCACTTCAAACCCGGCCCGAGCCAGATAATAAGCACTGGCGGTACCGATGACGCCGCTACCCAAGACCATAACGCGCATTTTCATATCCCTCATCGCGGCTGACCGCTGACGTGTGTTGTATTCAAACAGTGATGAGCGCAGTGTAAAAAAGATTTGCCAGTGATTTTCACTATATAAGCGGCTATATTTGGCGACAATTCTCGGCAAAAACCCTTTTCACGGAGGCGCATCCCCTATGCGTACCAACACCCAGACCAAACGGGAGCTGGACAAGATCGATCGCAACATCTTGCGGATCCTGCAAGCGGACGGACGTATCTCCTTCACGGAACTGGGGGAAAAGGTCGGGCTCTCGACCACGCCCTGTACGGAGCGGGTCCGGCGTCTGGAGCGCGAAGGGATCATCATGGGCTACAACGCCCGGCTCAATCCGCAACACCTGAAGGGTAGTCTCCTGGTGTTCGTCGAGATCAGTCTCGACTACAAATCCGGCGATACTTTCGAAGAGTTCCGACGTGCAGTGCTGAAATTGCCCCATGTACTGGAATGCCACCTGGTGTCAGGGGATTTCGACTATCTGGTGAAGGCGCGGATTTCCGAGATGGCCTCGTACCGCAAACTGCTGGGCGATATCCTGCTCAAGTTGCCGCATGTGCGCGAATCCAAGAGCTACATCGTGATGGAAGAGGTGAAAGAGAGCTTGAGCCTGCCGATTCCGGATTGACCCTCCACTGATCGTTCCCATGCTCCGCGTGGGAATGCAGCCCGGGATGCTCTGCGTCCCATCCAAAGCCGAACGCAGAGCGTCCGAAGAGGCATTCCCACRCAGAGCGTGGGAACGATCAAACGAGAACTTGGCGGGTACTGGCCATGTACTCATGAATCTGCTTCTCCACCCGTGGATGAATCAGTTCCACTGGCGCCCGCCCATTCGGGCATGGCAGCGTCTTGGTGGTGCCGAACAACCGGCAGATCAGCGGTCGCTCGTCATAGACCGTGCAGCCGTTGGGCCCCAGGTGAACGCAATTGAGTTCATCCATCGCCGCATCCTGCTCGGCGCGGGTCTTGCGCGGCAGGCGGGACATTTCTTCCGGCGAGGTCGTCACCGGCCCACAGCAGTCATGGCAGCCGGGCACACACTCGAACGACGGAATCTGCTGGCGCAGTGTGCGTATTTTCTGACTGTTGCAGCTCATTGAAGCGGTGACCAAAAGCGAAATAGAGCGCGATTCTGAAGCAAAGGCGCCGATCCATACAGCAGCAGCCGACCAATGTTGCCCGCATCCGAAGGTCCGGCTTATGCTCCGTCAAATTTTCCAAACGCCAGAATCGGGAATACGCCCATGAATGCCGGTGCTCAGCAATCCGCCCCAGGCCACCAGCACACCGCCTCTTATTACGCCGCCAGCAGCCTGCCGCAGCCTGACTATCCGGCGCTCAACGGTGACCTGGTAGCGGATGTGTGCGTGGTCGGCGGCGGGTTTTCCGGGCTGAACACGGCGCTTGAACTGGCGGAGCGTGGCTTGAGTGTCATCCTGCTTGAAGCCCACAAGATTGGCTGGGGTGCCAGCGGACGCAATGGCGGGCAGTTGATTCGCGGTGTCGGCCATGGCCTGGACCAGTTCGCCAACGTGATCGGTGCGGACGGCGTGCGTCAGATGAAACTCATGGGCCTTGAGGCGGTGGAAATCGTCCGCCAGCGTGTCGAACGCTTTCAGATCCCTTGCGACCTGACCTGGGGTTACTGCGACCTGGCCAACAAGCCACGCGACCTCGAAGGCTTCGCCGAAGACGCCGAAGAGCTGCGCRGCCTCGGTTACCGCTATGAAACCCGCCTGCTGCAAGCCAATGAAATGCACACGGTGGTGGGCTCCGACCGTTACGTTGGCGGCCTGATCGACATGGGCTCAGGGCATTTGCACCCACTGAACCTGGCACTGGGCGAAGCGGCCGCCGCCCAGCAATTGGGGGCGCTGTTGTTTGAACAGTCGGCGGTCTCCCGCATCGATTACGGCCCCGAAATCAAAGTCCACACGGCCCAGGGCTCGGTCCGCGCCAAGACTCTGGTACTGGGCTGCAACGCCTACCTCAACCAACTCAACCCTGAACTCAGCGGCAAGGTCCTGCCGGCCGGCAGCTACATCATTGCCACCGAACCCTTGAGCAAAGAACAGGCGCACGCCCTGCTGCCGCAGAACATGGCGGTCTGCGATCAGCGGGTGGCGCTCGATTACTATCGCCTCTCGGCAGACCGGCGCCTGCTGTTTGGGGGCGCCTGTCACTATTCAGGCCGTGATCCGAAAGACATCGCGGCGTACATGCGACCGAAGATGCTGGACGTCTTCCCGCAACTGGGCGCGGTGAAAATCGACTATCAATGGGGCGGGATGATCGGCATCGGCGCCAACCGGCTGCCGCAGATCGGCCGACTTAAAGACCAGCCCAACGTGTATTACGCCCAGGCCTATTCCGGTCATGGGGTAAATGCCACGCATCTGGCCGGCCAGTTGCTGGCCGAGGCGATCAGTGGCCAGCACAGCGGCGGGTTCGATCTGTTTGCCAAGGTGCCGCACATCACCTTCCCTGGCGGCAAACATTTGCGTTCACCGTTGTTGGCGTTGGGGATGCTTTGGCATCGGCTTAAAGAGTTGGCCTGAGGGGTCTTCGGTGCCAGCACAGACGCCATCGCGGGCAAGCCC